>JBDKJC010000646.1:0-3170 GCA_039796815.1 Cyanobacteriota bacterium
CCGTAATTCATGAGAAATCGTCTTCAAAAAATCATCTTTAAGTAAGTTTAATCGAGCCAGTTCTTGAACCTGTATTTGGGACTGTTGATAGAGCCTTGCCTGTCTAATAGCGATCGCACATTGATTAGCAACCTGTTCTACCAACATAATTTCGTCTTCTTCAAAATATGCTTCTTTGGGTCGTAACAGCCATAAATTGCCTAAAATGCCCTGATCGTCATAGATTGGACAAACTAGTCTCGTAGCCTGAGTATGAAGAGGATTGAGTTCGGGAACAAATTCCACAAATTGTAGAGATTGTTTCTGTAAAAGTTGGGCATCGAGTTCGGGAAAATCGGCAACTATTCTGCTTCTGCCTTGGCAGTTAGGTGATGTCTTGGTATATTCATAAGCTACTTCTGCTTTAGTGCGATCGCCATTGTATAGTTCAATTTTGCAGCGATCTATGTTTAAGACTTGACCTATTTCTTGGGTGACAGTTTGCAAGATCTGTAGCTCATCTAAGCTATCTCGCATTTTTTTCATCACCTTGTGAGTCAAAGTTTCAAACTTAATTGACCTTTGTAGTTTGGCAGTACGTTGATTTACTTTTTGCTCTAAATAAACATTGAGGCTTTGAACTCGATCGTATAGTTCTGCTTGCTGCACCGCAATTCCCACCTGGATTGCTAACTGCCTCAGGAACTCAACTTCTGAAGTTTGCCATTGGCGAGGAGCATGACAGTGATGAGCAATTAATAGTCCCCACAGGCGATCGTTAGCCACTATTGGTACTACTAAATTTGCTTTGACACCGAACTTTTTTAGGACATCACTATAGCAAGTAACAAGTTCAGCTTGTTCTACATCTTCGACTACATGAATTTGACCCTGCTTATATCTTTCAAGATGTTTATCAGTAAAACAGGGATCGTGCAGCCTGTAACCAAATACACTTTGAGTATTCTCAGTTACGGATTCTACGACAATTACGCCACTAAGATCTGGTTCAAAACGGTAAATTACCACCCGATCTGTTTGGAGAAACTGCCTTACCTCCGCAACTGTTTGCTGGAGAATTAATTCTAGATCCAGAGACTGTCGAATTCTTAACGCGATCGCCGCTAACAAATTTGCGGTTTCTGTTCCCAAAAAAGAACCTACCGAACCTTGCTCAGTATTATCTTGCTGCAATTTAGCAGATTTTACTTCCTCAAAATTAAAGTCAGGCAAAAACTTTTCCTGTTCAAAATTGTTCTTTATACTCAAATCTTAATATTATTTAAAGCTTTTTGGTTCTATATTGACGATTTTTTTTCGATATTAACGATTTTGCTCGGTTTGAATCTTAATTCATCATTAATCTCAATCTTTATTTTCAGAAAAACTGCTAATTTTATTACGATACGTTAAGCAGTGAATGAATCATCGCGATCAAAGATTAACTAATCGAGGGTATGAATGCAGCAGAGCTAGTAAAACAATATCAGGCTGGAAAAAAAGATTTTTCAGGGATCGATCTTGTGGGAGTAAGCTTAAAAAATATTGATTTACGTCAGATAATCTTCAATCAAGCAATCCTAACGGAAGTTGACTTTACAGGGGCAAACTTAACCAATGCTAACTTTTATCTTGCTTTATTAAATCTCAGCAATTTAAGTGAAGCTATCTTAACAGAAGCTAACCTTAAATCAGCAACCTTAAAGTCGGCTTTACTGTATAAAGTATCCTGTAGCAAAGCTCAACTGCAAAACGCCAATTTGCAAGCAGCAATTTTAAAACGAGCATTTTTAAGAGAAGCTAACTTTAGTCAAGCTAATCTTATCTCAGCCGATCTTAGTCAGGCAAACCTCATTGATGCAAATTTAACAGGCGCAAATTTGACAGGTGCAAATTTGGCTAATACTTTCCTTCAAGGAGCAAACCTCATTGATGCAAATTTAACAGGAGTAAATCTAGACCAAACAATCCTCACTGGTGCAACGATGCCTAATGGACAGATTCATCTGTAAAATTAAGTAAAATTAAAATCAGTAATTAGTAACCAGTAATCATGGACAGTAAAGAATTAGCTCAGTATATCGAAGCCACCGACGGGATTTCAAAACCTTGGTTACTAGTACAGCTAAGATTAAGTAAATTACAAGAGCGTAAAGATCATCTGCCACCCCAGGAATATATGACGGAGTTAGCAGATATTCAAGCCGACTTATTGAAACTGGGAGAGTGGTGGAAAGGCATAGAGGGAGAAGTTTTTGGTTTGTAATCACTGATTGATTAATTATGTTTTAAGTTAAGAGCGATATCTACTCAAAAACCGATCTCTTCTGCAATCTATATCTATTTATATAGATAAAAACTTTACTTTTGATAGAAGTAAGATTGCATTTATTTATTTATTGTTTTGATAGATAAATATTGAGGAGAAAATAATGAGAAAGATAATTCAATCCATTAAATCCATTAAAATTAAGCAAGTATTAACAGTTTTTATAGCAGGTTGTTTACTACTAATCACTACCGCCTGTAGCAAAGGTGATATAGCGCAAGGGGAAAGAGGGGTTGAACCTACGACCAAAACCTCTATGTCTAGCTCTATGTCTAAAAGCGGGATGTCTGATACTAATGATACTTATAATAAGTATGATGCCAGCCAAGAATATAAAGGTGGTATGAATGGTTATAACGACGATCGCCGATATGATTCTGATGCAGGCGCTGCGGCTAAAGCTAAAACCCTAGTAGATACTGCCAAACGTCGTCAGGTAGATAATGTGGGTGATTATGTAGATAACGTCACCGATCGCGCGCAAGGCACCCTCGAAAAAGCGCAAAGAGAAGTTCCCCGCAATCTCAAAAATAATCAAGAAACTGCGGTCGATTACGTTCAAGATAAGTCAGAAAACTTGAAGCGCAATCTGAGCAAAGTTCCAGGCGGAGTAAAAGACGTAGTTGATGAAGCTACTTCTCCAATTAAAGACACTGTAAATGATGCTAGCGAAGTGACTAAGAAAGCTGCTCAAGAAGTCAAAGGCAATTTTAAAGACTTGAGTTGATTCAATAGCTCCTAGCTTCTAGCTTCTAGCTTCTAGCTTTGTTTATCTATCACGGATACACCTTCGGATATGGTATAAACGATCGCGAGTATAACCCATCGGTGATTGCGCTTTTGATCGATTGACTATGAGTAA
>JBDKJC010000647.1:0-3169 GCA_039796815.1 Cyanobacteriota bacterium
TTAGATCACTTTGCTTACGTTACCTCTCACGATCTCAAAGCACCATTAAGGGCGATCTCGAATTTAGCAACTTGGTTGAGTGAAGATCTAGAGGGACAAATTCCCGCAGAAAATCAACAGCAACTTGAGCTTATGCAGTCTCGGGTTAAGCGGATGGATGGCTTGATCCAAGGCTTATTAGAATATTCTCGGGTGGGAAGGCAAAATATCCCAGTCACAGTTGTTAATTTAAGCGAATTAATCAATGAGGCGATCGATTTTCTCTCTCCGCCGCCAGAATTTAAGATTGAAGTTCCGCCTAATCTACCTACCTTAACCACCCAAGCCCTTTCATTGCAGCAAGTTTTTACTAACTTAATTAGCAATGCTATTAAATATCATCCTCAACAACAGGGCAAAATTACTATCTTGGTAGAAGAACAAGAACAATTTTATCAATTTGGCGTTCAAGATGATGGATTAGGGATCGATCCGCAGTATCACGATCGCATCTTCACTATCTTCCAAACTCTGCAAGCTAGAGACTCAATTGAAAGTACAGGTATTGGTTTATCAATTGTGAAAAAGATTGTCGAAAGTCAAGGAGGCAAAATCTGGGTCGAATCTCAACTTGGAGAAGGAGCAACTTTTTATTTTACGTGGCAGAAGTAGGAAGTAGGAAGTAGGTAGAAAGTAACGATGAATGATAATTAATTATTAGTAATCAGTAATCAGTAATTAGTAATCAATTAAAACACTACCTTGACGGATGATTTTCCATTGCTGTTCTTGCCAAAGAACAACTGTAGAAGGAAGTCCACTACCAGAGACTAAATCCATATTTTCTAGCACCAATACTGATGGAAAAGCCTGCTCGATCGCCTTCATTGTTCTTAGGGTGTTTTGTCCTGAAATATTGGCACTACTAGTTGCTAATACCCCAGTCTGGCTTAAGATTTCGAGTGCAGCAGGACAATTAGGAATCCGAATCCCCACAGTATCAGTATCGGTAGCGTTAATTGCTTGAGGGACTTTATCCGTAGCGGGAAGAACTAAAGTAAGTGCGCCAGGAAGATGTTGCTCGATGATCTTTTGCCAAACTACTAACTCAGCATCATCGTAAGCAACGTAGGGAAGTAAATCATCAATCGAACTGCCCAGTAAAATTAGCGGTTTAGTTGCAGAGCGTTGTTTTAACTGATAAATCAAGTTACCCAACTCTGGTTTTACTGCTAGTGCAGGGACAGTATCAGTAGGAAAACTGACAACCTTACCAGCGATCGCTCCTGCAATCAATTCTGTCTGAGAAACTTTCACCATCTTTAATCTTTTATTGCTTGAAAAACTAATAGTAATCAACATCTGTAGGCTAAGACAAAACGCTCAATACCAGCAAGATCGCGAAATACTTTTAGATCTTTATATTCTCCGTGCTGTTTTAAGAGGGCAACCACTAGATCTGCTTGACCAATCATCAATTCAATTAGCCAGATTCCCCCAGAAACTAAATATTCGGGAGCAGTTTTAATTAAATAACGAATATCATTTAAACCATCCTCACCACCATCTAATGCCAAACGCGGTTCATGGTTAGCTACTTCTGGCTGTAGTTGAGCAATCTGCGACGATGGAATATATGGCGGGTTAGAAATCATACCTGTTATTTGACCTTGAAGCGAACCTAAAGGACTCCACCAGCTACCCTGATAAAATTGAATGTGATGGAAATTTGCGCTGTTAGCGTTTTCTTGGGCAATTTCTAAAGCCTCCATACTGATATCTACCGCATGAACCATCGCTTCGGGAAAAACATCTGCTAATCCTAAAGCGATCGCACCGCTGCCAGTACCTAAATCTACCCAATGTTGATTAGAACCTGAAATTAAGTTATTTTCTAAAGCTATATCAATGATCGATTCCGTCTCTGGACGAGGTATTAGCACAGCCGGTGTAACTTTCAATTGAAAACGTCTCCAAAAGACTGTTTCTACCAAATATTGAACGGGTAGACGCTCTTGAAGACGCTGTTGCCATAGTTTAGTTAACTCAGACAGAGATTTGTTACTTTTAATTTGCGGTTGATTTTGCCATGTAGCCAAACGTAAAGACAGACTGTCTAGCTCAGTAATCGTTTGGACTAACCAATCAACTTCAGCTGGATCTACACGATTGGCGATCGCCGATTCTTTTGCTTGTTGATACCAGATAGATAAATTCTTCCCAGCAATACTGTTCAATTATTCTGCTGGCGCTGGCGCTGGCGCTGGTGTTGGTGCTGGCGTTGGTGCTGGTGCTGCTCCCTCAGAAGGAGTTACGGTTTGTAGAAACTGAATTGATTCTTTTGAAGGAACTAACACAATTTTTTGCAAAATTTCGTCTGAACCTGTTTGTAAAGTTTCAATCACCCCTTCTAAAGGATGGACTTCAATATTAACGTTATTAGCTACTTCTGGTTGTTGTTGTTTAAATCTGGCGATCATTTCTTCCAGCTGTGCTTTATCAAAGAAAAAGGGAATTACCTGCTCAGAATTTCTTTCAAAGGTTAAATATCCTTTACCTTCACCGCCTTTGGCCACAAAAAGAGGTACTCCACCTTTATATGGCTGTTTATTGGCTTCACCAATCGTTTTAGCTGAGGCTACAGCTTCTTTTTCAGGAACATAGGCAAAGTTCAAGGCGTTGTTTTCCCCTTCTGCCGATCCCGCCAGCTTATAAACTTCTCCCAATGAAACTGGTACGACTCTTACTTTTTCTGCCAGTTCGGGATTTTCAGTTTTGAGCTGATTGACAAACTCGTTAGCATCACCTTGAGAAATAAAAACCCCTGCTACTTTAGCTTTATCTTTTCCTGAAGCTACTAAAGGCGCACCTTTTTCATCCGCAATGGTAAATACTGGTACGGGATCGAGTTTTTTGAGAATCTCTGCTTCAGGTAAAGCGATCGCCATCAAGTTCTCAATTGCGCTCCAGCTAAAAAAAGTAGCTCCTGCGACTCCTAAAGTTATACTCCAACGGATCAATAATTTAATCATGGGTGTCTGTCTCATTACAATATCTACTGCCTACTCTATTGTGTATATAAAACTGTAAATTACCTGGTAACTTATGTAATTATTATGTCTATCTCTTTTTGTCTTAGGTAGAGAAATTCACCCTATTCCAGGCTGAGCAAAATAAATTAATATTTTCG
>JBDKJC010000648.1:0-3168 GCA_039796815.1 Cyanobacteriota bacterium
CTCTATTGAGAAACCACAGTTTTTTAATAAATCAATTCTTTCACTCAAGCACTCTCGAACCCCAGAACGCAATTTTACAGTAACTCCCTTTTCTGCTGCTATCTGGCGCATCCTTTGTTCTCCCCAAGCAATCATTTGCCTTTCTAGATCTTTTCCACGCGCTTCGGGGTGAACGCTCAACTCTAGGAGTCCATCGTTCTCATCTGTTGGAGAAATTAAAATTTGGCTCAAGCCCATTAGATCGCCATTAGTATTTTCCCATAGCAAAATATTTTTGCTTGTATCTGCCGATGGAGTGCCAAACTCTAAGCGCAGTTGGGATACTGATTTCCACTTGCTGAGACGATCGACTAATTCACAAGCATTTAAAAGTTCAGCGATCGCCTCTAAATCCAATTCGTCTTTATAAGGGCGTTTCTTTAAAGCTGCCATAATTTGTTAAGTTTACCGTCTAGTTAATGTGCGACAATTAGTATTACTTGTGCCTTCAAATTAAAATAGTGCTAAATGCTATCAGTAATGCTACTAAAGTGAAAATTTTCTACTTTACAGCCTGGAATTACGCTACCACCGAAGCGTTTGGCTTGACTCAGGGCAACTACATTTTTGAGCATTTCAGGTAAAGACTGGTTAAAACGCAGGTTTTTAATGGGATGAGATATCTTGCCATTTTCAATTAGAAAAGTTCCATCTCGGGTCATACCTGTGACTTCTAAAGTGCGAGGATTAACATAACGAACATACCAAGCACGACTAACTAAAATACCTCGGTCGGTGCTGGCAATTAAGTCAGCTATACTCTGATCTGAACCAGTCATAACGATAGGATACATTCCCCCTGTCGGCTCTCGATCTTGTTTTTTTGCCCAATAGCGACTATAGGAAAGAGTCTGGGGAATACCGTTTTTAATAATCTCTAGGGGGTCATTGCTCAAGCCGTTGCCAAAGAAGCGATCGCTTTGTAATAGAGGATGGCCAGGATTGCGCTGTACCTCGACAATGGGGTTGAATAGCTGTTCGCCCACTTTGTTGCCCATAGGCTTACCAGAATCATCGCTGCGAGACATAAAAGAACGCCCTTCGTCCGCTGCACGAGCATCTAAATTCCAAATTACCCAAGGTAGCAAACTAGCAAAGGCAGCGGGTTCAAAGATAACTGTATAGTCTCCTGGTTCAATTGCTTGAGAGTTACGCGAAGCGATCGCTCTTTTGATTACTTGCTCCGTCAACTCTATGATCGGTAACTGATCTAGACTCCAGGCAGTACATGAATTCCAACTAGAACCATCATCAATTCGTGCAGTAAAGCTAAAGTCGGCTTCTGTAGTACGATCGCAACCCCGCAAACCAGCAGAATTGCCAATGGCATCAAGGGATGCTTTAAAACTTAGAGTTCCCGAGCCGTTGACCCCAGCATTTTTGCTTAAAGAACATACCTGCTGAATAATTTCGCCTTGCTTGAGGGGAGAGAGGCTAGCAGTGTCTTCGTCAAAAGCGGGAGTGCGATCGCTATAGGTTTGCTGTGGTAATAATTCGACCCATTCTGGATCGACTGGGGCAATCCGCGCCAGATCTTCAGCACGTTTTAAAGTTTGAGCGATCGCTGAGCGATCTAATTCTGTGGTGGAAGCCGAGGCACTACGCTTGCCAAAGTAGCTAGTTACAGTCAGGCTAAAGGTATTTTTGCGGATATTTTGACTAATTTGATTTTCCGAGAAGCGACTAAGAGCAGTTTCACTAGCACTCAAACTGATAAACACTCCATCGGCTTGAGATTGGGCGATCGCCGAGCGTTCCCAGAGGGAAATCGCAAAATCAATTAATGATAAAGCTTCTTTTTGTGTAAGAAATGTATTAGAAGTGGCTAAAGTCATATTTAACTAACAATTGAGGAGTAAAAGGTTAGAATCTTTAAGCGATCGAGCCTAAGATAAAATTACATAGTAGCAATCTGGTAGTGATAATATTAGTTTCTGGTGACTAAAAATAAATTATTATGGCTGAAACTTTAATGTTTAACGCTTTGAGAGAAGCGACAGACGAAGAAATGGCAAGGGACAAGACTGTCTTCGTCTTAGGTGAAGACGTTGGTCATTATGGTGGTTCATATAAAGTCACCAAGGATCTGCACAAAAAGTATGGCGATTTAAGGCTTTTGGATACTCCCATTGCCGAAAATAGCTTTTGCGGCATAGCTGTAGGGGCTGCAATGACTGGCTTACGCCCCGTGATAGAAGGAATGAATATGGGTTTTTTGCTTTTGGCATTTAACCAGATTGCTAACAATGCAGGAATGTTGCGCTATACCTCTGGTGGTAACTTCAAAATTCCGATGGTAATTCGTGGCCCTGGAGGAGTTGGTAGACAACTGGGTGCAGAACACTCACAACGGTTGGAAGCTTATTTTCATGCTGTACCAGGATTAAAAATTGTGGCTTGTTCAACTGCTTATAATGCTAAAGGTTTGCTCAAGGCAGCAATTCGGGACGAGAATCCTGTTCTGTTTTTTGAACATGTCCTACTTTACAATCTTAAAGACGATTTACCCGATGATGAATATGTTTTACCTTTAGATAAGGCAGAGATGGTGAGAGAAGGAAAAGATGTAACTATCTTGACCTATTCACGGATGCGTCATCACTGTACTCAGGCGGTTAAAGAAATCGAAAAACAGGGTTACGATCCAGAAATCATCGATTTGATTTCCCTCAAGCCATTTGACATGGAAGCCATTAGTAAGTCAGTGCGTAAGACTCACAAGGTGATTATCGTTGAAGAGTGCATGAAAACTGGTGGGATTGGTGCTGAATTAGTGGCATTGATTAGCGAACAGCTATTTGATGAATTAGACGCGCCTGTATTGCGTTTATCCTCCCAAGACATTCCCACTCCTTATAACGGTAAATTAGAGAATTTAACCATCGTTCAGCCAGCACAAATTGCCGAAGCGGTGCAAAAAATAATGAACGACCAGATTTAGCGAATTAACTTGGTAGGGGCGAATGGCGACGCGAAGCTAATCCTTTAGGGCATTCGCCCTTCTAAACCTAATTTAAAATTATTTAAAATTATCAGTAGTGGAGATCGAAGTAAAAGACTTAGCACATCAACACCTCTACAACATCATCGTTTTCTTCATGGTTGAGAGGATTATTCCATAAGATCCAT
>JBDKJC010000649.1:0-3166 GCA_039796815.1 Cyanobacteriota bacterium
AGAAACAGCCACCACAGGCAATAGTAAAGGGAACGACAACGCGATCGCCTTTTTGGAGATTTTTGACTTCTCTCCCAGTTTCGACAACTTCTCCCATAAATTCGTGACCTAAAATATCCCCAGACTCCATACTTGGGATATTACCTTCGTATAGATGCAGATCTGAGCCACAAATAGCAGTGGAGGTAATTTTGATAATGGCATCGCGGGGATTAAGAATTTTAGGATCTGGTACAGTTTCAACTCTGACATCTTGTGCGTTATGCCAACATACAGCTTTCATTATTTTTCAGTTGATAGTTTATTGATAGTTAGTAGCTAATTAATCACAGAGAAATTTCGTAGCTATCTTTTCTCTGTCAGGGAAATCCAGGCGATCGATATCGATTAAGCGCCAGGCTAATTTTTCAACTCGAAACGGTGAGAATCTTAAAAGCAGCAATTCTTCAAGTTCATTCTAGTTTTGCTTTCTCAAGCTGAATTGCTGCTACTTTATGTTTTAGTTTTAAAGTTTCTAGTTGGTGTTTAGTTGTTCGGCTAATACAACCAACTAGAAATGTATAAACGAGGCGCGCGGAATAAAGGGCTTTGCCCTAGCTATAAGCTATAAGCTACTACGCAGGCATTCAATTTAAAAGCTTAGAGCTTACAGCTTTTGATAAGTAACTAATTTATTTTTTTGCTGTCTCGAGGTTCAATCACAATTACATCAGGATTGCTTCCTGTGGTTGTGCGATCGCTTGTACCGATCGTCGGATCGATAGCATTAGTACGAGTACCCATTACTTTATCTGTAGTGTTAGGTTCTATTGCTTGAGAACGCTCTACATTCCCCATCGTGTTTACCGATGCACCAGTATCTACTCGATTAATTCCAGAAGTTCTGTGATATGACTCATCATTGATATCATTGGCATCGTATACGCCGTAATCTTGAATGCCATGACTGTGTAAAATACTTTCAGCACGAGTGATGTCTTCACTAGTACCGTTGACCATAATTAAATAACTACCACGACCAACGCGATCGCTATAAATTTTTGCTTGATCTTCAGGAATACCCAAACCAACTAGACCGCCAATAATACCACCCGCTGCTGCACCAATACCAGCACCAGCTAAAGTAGTGGCGATCGCTGTGGCTGCTTCTCCAGCGACAATGATCGGTCCAACACCAGGAATTGCTAAAGTACCCAAGCCAATTAGTAGACCAGTAATACCACCTAAAACTGCACCAGAGGTAGCACCAGCACCAGCACCTTCAGCTGCATTATTATCTTTACCTTCGTCATCGGCTGCATCCATACCTGCCGATTGAGTTACCTGATCTGCATCTTTAGCAATGATATTAACTCGGTTCATATCAAAACCATCGTTTTTGAGAGTACGTAATGCTGCCTCTGCTTCATCACGACTATAAAATAAACCTACTGAACGTTTGTACTTATTCATTGTTTTATGTTGATAAACGACACTTACATTCTTTGACGCATCTGTTGTTTATTCATCACCCAAAAGTTATAGGTATTAATTATTGTTTTACTTAAGAACCTTTTGGTTGTCCCTTAGTGGTAGCAATTTCGCCAGTTTCCATTAGTTGTTTAAAGCGATTTAATTCATCCCCAATTTGTTCTTGAGGTGATTCCCCAAATAGTTTAGCGATCGCATTAGTTAACGCGCCACCTGGTGGCTGATATTCTAAAACCACCTTTACTTGAGTACCTCGATTTCCCGTAGCTGGTTGAAAACGCACCAAACCACAGTTAGCGATGTCTGCATTGTCTAGGGCATTCCAAATAATTAAATGCTCGGGTTCATCTTGAATAATTTCGGCATCCCATTCCACATTAAGATTCAAGGGTGCATTAGCCACCCAATGAGATAATGTCCCTGCTTCATTTTTGTTAGTTACTGACTTCAAATGTCCCATAAAATTGGGTAAATTAGTTAAATTACGCCAGTAGCTATATAGTTCCGATACAGGACGCTCAATCGTCACAGTTTTTTCTACTTGAATATTAGGCGTTAAACCTATAGCCTCAGAAGTACGATCGATTAAACTAGGTTGAGCAAGTTGCTTACGGTTGGCATAGTCAGCTAAAACTTCTTTTAGCGAATGCTGCTGTAAATTTTTAATTATTAAGGGGCTATTGATGATTGCTTGACTGGTGAGTGAGTTATCAGTATTGGTACGAGCGACATTTTCCATGATAATTGCCAAGGTTAAAAACCTATTACAGTTTCACGAGACTTATTAATACCGTAATAGCTACAAAACTATCTTCAAATAATCCCAATAATTTTGCTTCAACCAAAGGACAGAGTTTCCAGATTAAGTTACGAACGGAGGTTGATCATCGAAGCTGCGATCGCTATTTAATTAACTTTAATTAACTGGGATGAGCAAAGTCTTGTTGTAATCTCTTTCCCTAGACAGATCGAGCTAGGAACCAAATATTTTTAATATTTATTTATCAAGCAATTATTTAATTAAATATAAAGTTATGCCGACGTACGACGTAGTAATTATCGGTGCAGGTCACAATGGATTAGTTTGTGCTGCTTATCTACTCAAAGCAGGTTATAGTGTGGCGCTATTGGAAAAACGGTCTATTCCAGGGGGTGGAGCTACTACCGAAGAAGCTATGCCAGAAGAAGCTCCAGGGTTTAAATTTAATTTATGTGCGATCGACCATGAGTTTATTCATTTAGGACCTGTAGTTGAAGAACTAGAATTAAATAAATATGGTTTGGAATATCTCTACTGCGATCCTGTAACCTTTTGTCCTCACCCTGATGGTAAATATTTTTTAGCCCATAAATCTGTGGAAAAAACTTGTGCTGAAATTGCTCGTTTTAATCAAAGAGATGCGGAAAAATATGGCGAATTTATTGATTTTTGGCAACGTTTGACCAAAGGTATTACACCGATTTTTAATGCTCCACCTAAATCTGTAATCAATATCGCTGGTAACTATGGGTTAAAAAACATTCAAGATTTGCTTTCTACTTTGGGTGGTGTGGATAAAACCTTGGATCTGATTCGTACCATGCTGACATCCCCTGAAGATAGTCTGCAATATTGGTTTGATTCGGAGTTTCTCAAAGCGCCTTTAGCTAGGTTAGCCTCGGAATTTGGTGCGCCTCCTTCCCAAAAAACGATTGG
>JBDKJC010000650.1:0-3164 GCA_039796815.1 Cyanobacteriota bacterium
ACACTAATCCCCCGATCGTAAATGGCAATTAAAAGATCTTCTGACTCTCCAGAAACTCCAAAACAACCCCGTAAAAAAAATACACCAAAGCCATCAAGTTACGAAGTTACTTTGCTATCTCCCCAAGCAAACAATGAAGAGACAGAAAACAATGAAGCTAAAATTCGTCCTCAAAAGCTAGTCGATTATATTGGACAGAAAAAACTCAAGGGTATTTTAAATATGGCGATCGCTGCTGCCAAAAGTAGAGCAGAACCCTTAGATCACTTGCTACTATATGGCCCTCCAGGCTTGGGGAAAACTACCATGTCTTTAATTCTGGCAGCAGAAATGGGTGTGGACTGCAAAATCACTTCCGCCCCTGCTTTAGAGCGACCTCGGGATATTACAGGGCTGTTGGTTGGTCTTAAACCTGGGGATATTATCTTTATTGATGAAATTCATCGTCTCAACCGCATGACCGAAGAATTACTCTATCCAGCAATGGAAGATTTTCGTCTTGATGTCACCATTGGCAAAGGACAGACGGCTAAGACTCGCAGTATTCCCTTGCCTCCTTTTACCCTAGTAGGGGCAACAACCAAAGCTGGGGCGCTTTCTTCCCCGTTACGCGATCGCTTTGGCATGATTCAAAGGCTGCGTTTTTATGAACTCGATGAACTAACGTTAATTGTTAAACGGACTGCGGAAATTCTCAATGCTGCTATTACTGAGTCTGGGGCGATCGAAATTGCTCGTCGTTCACGCGGTACTCCTCGGATTGCTAACCGTTTACTTAGAAGGGTTCGAGATTATGTCCAGGTAGAAAAGATGGAGACAATTACCGAAGAATTGGCAGCTATAGCGATGAACTTATTTGACGTTGATGCCCAGGGTTTAGACTGGACGGATCGCTTGGTACTCAACACTATTATCAAACAGTTTCATGGTGGCCCTGTGGGTTTAGAAGCGATCGCCGCAGCTACAGGAGAAGATCGTAAAACCATCGAGGAAGTATACGAACCATATCTACTCCAAAATGGCTATCTCAGCCGTACTCATCGGGGTAGAACAGTCACAGCGAAGACCTATCGCCACTTGGGTTATAAACCCCAAGAACCCGAACCTCAGCAAACTGAATTACTGTAGTACTGAGCAAATAGCGATCGCAGTTGATTTTTACGCTCGAAGATATATAATGCTATGGTTAATTGAAATTTCAATTTTATGTCTACACTAATCCACCAACGTGTAGAAGAAGCGCGTCAAGGAAAAAACTCAACAGTTATTTGTCAAGTTCCGTCAGGTTGGGTAGTTTTAGGAGATGTACAGTTTTTGCGAGGTTATTCGCTTCTTCTCCCCGATCCTGTGGTTGAGAGTCTCAATTCGCTTTCTGGGAAGCAACGAGAAGTATTTTTGCAAGATATGGCTATTATTGGAGATGCTCTTTTAAAAGTTACAGATGCTTTTCGGATTAATTACGAAATTTTAGGGAATAAAGAACCTGCATTACACGCTCATATTTTTCCCAGATATCTTAACGAACCAATAGAAAAACGTAGTAGACCTGTATGGTTTTACGAGCGGCAAAACGTCACCAAATTTGACTTACAACGCGATCGCCATCTTATAGAGGAACTTGCTACGGTAATTCAAAATAGTTATTAATTTATCAGCTAATAGCTTCTAGCTAATAGCTTCTAGCTAATAGCTTCTAGCTAATTGGGTTTAAGACCCCCGTTAAAAATCTTTCCTAAAGGATACCCTAAAGGACTAGCTTCGCGTCGCACTTCGCTATGATTTTAACGGTGCGGAATGCACTGGTCAGCAGTAATTCGGATTTAAAATCCGAATTCTGCCCAGTCTTCATTTAGTGGTGGGTTCGGGCGGTCAACAGCGTGAATGCCCTAAAGGACTAGCCCTAAAGGATTAGCTTCGCGTCCTCCGCGTCGCGATTCACGCTTACGCCCTCACAATCCCCCACTAAATGTTAAAGCAGCGATGCTAATAGTTAACTTAAGCTAGAAGCTAAAAGCTAGAAGCTAGAAGCTCATTGAATAGGAGTTTCACCCTAGCAATTAAGGCAACAAGAGTAATGTTGAAAAGATTGATATTAAGCTAGGATCTAGAAAAACTTAATCGTTTTAAACAGTTGTGAAATTACCCAATGGCGATAAGGTAGAAATTCCTATACAAAAGTTGGTTGGGTATTGTTTAAATCTAAATCATTCTAGCGGAAAACATAAAGCTAAAGTGTTTGACTCCGCTTTAGGAATTACTGCTGATAACTTTGAAGTTTTATACGAGCTTATCCAAAAAGCAGCCCTTGAAGGTGAGATAATTCAAGAAAACACAACAGAATTTGATCGGCAATTTAAAGTTGACTGGATTATTCTTGAGACGAACAACATCAAACTTCGCACTATTTGGGAAATTTCTAATATAAATTGTAATCCTCGTTTAATTTCTGCATTTATAAAATGAATCAACCAAAACTTTTAGACACAGTTACTAATCTTCAATCAATTCCTCAAGAAAAGTTAACTCTTTTAGAAAAAGAGATTACTTATTTACCTAAAGGTCAAGTAGGAACTATTGTTGAGGTTTATCATCGAGAAAATAAAGACTGTTATTTAATAGAATTTGCCGACCTTGAAGGATGTGAGTATGCTATGGCAACTTTAACAGCAGAAGAAATTTTAGTTCTTAATTACGAATTAAGTGTTGCTTAAAAAGTGCGATCGCCTGAACGAAAATATAAACAGAGCGATCGCTTTAAGGTTCGATGTCCAATTGCCAAACGAATTGAGATTCTTGACGCTTAACAATCCATCGATCGCCTTTGGGGGTTACGGAAAAGTTAATTGGATAGATTTGTAGCTTGAAGCAGCTTCCGTCAGGCATTCCTAAATCTACCCAAGAGTGAATACAATTCAACAAACGTTCTCTGGCGTGAGGATTGCCATAAGTAATAATTTGGTTGTCTTTGGCGATCGCTAGGGAATTATTTTCTCGATCCCAAATTCCAAAAAAGTTTTTTCTCTCAGAATCTTCTTTTGAAGATTGAAATGTCTGAAACAATGGTTCGCTAATGCTGAGAAAGAAACGAATCGGCATAGTGCGCCAGATTGCATCCAGATTTTTATATCCCCACCAAAAAGAGGTTTTCGATATTTCTTCGGTTT
>JBDKJC010000651.1:0-3162 GCA_039796815.1 Cyanobacteriota bacterium
TCGATTTCTACTGTCTATTGAATGTGCCGACGCAGCAAATTAGCTTTTCTTATCCTGAATTAATCGATCGCAACCCTACTATACCAAGTCCTTATCTAGCTCGTTTAGGCTTAAAACCAAGTCCAATGGATAATTTACCGCTAGCAAGTATTGAGCAAGCGCGTCAGCTATATCTGCGTAAAGCAAATTTATGCCAGTCAAATAGCTCATGGTTAATGCCAGAGATTACTCATGCCTTACAGGTAGAAAGCAATCGAGAAAGTGCGATCGCACCAGATCAGTATGATGGTGTCATCGGCATGGCGATCGATCCTCAAAGTAAGATATTTAGTGCCTCGCAGTTAACTCAGTTTGGTCAATGTCCCTTTAAGTGGTTTAGTGCGCGCTTACTGAAGCTAAAGGAATTAATGGAAGCAGAATCAGATCTTGCTGCTGCTATGCGGGGGAATCTTTATCATCGTTGTCTAGAATTATCTTTAGCAGGAATCAAAACCGCTAGTGATTTAGCTAAATTCAATCAAGAGCAATTAGCTCAAGTCTTTACTGTTGCCGAACAAGAATTAAAGCTCACTGAGTTACCAGGGTGGTCAGCTCAACGCCAAGAACACTTAAATTTACTCACTCTTAACCTAGCTACAGCTGAATTTTTGCCTCCAGAACGAGAAGTGATTGCCACTGAAACCAAGTTTGAGATGCAGTGGCATGGTTTACAGATTAAAGGAAGAGTAGACAGAATCGATCGCACTCCCGCAGGTTTAATTGTAATTGACTATAAAACTAGTGGCGTAACTCCCGCAGGAGTAAAAAATGCTATGGGTAAAGCTAATCTTGATATTCAGCTTGCAGTATACCAAGATGCGATCGCCCAGCAATATCCCGATGATCTAATTGACACCGCAGCCTATTATTCCATCACGCAACAAAAAACTCTGAGTCGTCCGCAAAAAGATCCCGCCCAATTAGCAGCTTTTGTTCAACAGGTAAAAAGTCACCTCGCTAAAGGACATTATCCCGTTGCTCCTGATACAGCTCGTCAAGCCTGTCGTTATTGTGATTACGATTTAATTTGTCGCCAGGGCGATCGCTTAACCCGCAAGCAGGGGTAAACTTGTAAGATTAATAATTAAAATAATTAAAATTGGTAACTTTTCTGAATCAGCCGAGGCTTTTCTGACACAATGACTCCTGACAGCAGTATCAGTATTTAATATTAATATTTTCTATGTTCAGAAATATTTTATTCCCCATCGAATTAAGTAGAGAAGCCCGTCAAGGAATTCAACTGACGGCGGATATGGTTAAAACTCATCAAAGTAAACTAACTATTCTTTCCGTAGTCGAAACCAACGACGAAGGCGCAATGAGTTCAGAATCACAAGTAGCAAAACTACTTCAAGAGGCTAAATTATTTTTTGCTAATCAGGGCATTTCTGCCGAAACCATAGAAAGAGAAGGTTTGCCCGCCTTTACCATCTGTGATGTCGCCGATGAAATTAACGCCGACTTGATTATTATGAGTTGTCGCGGTTTGGGCTTAATCGATGAAGAAGCTGCTGCGGAGAGCGTCACCAACCGCGTAATTAATCTTTCTTCTTGTCCTGTGTTGGTAACGACTTAATCACAATTTTTGGCTCTCTGGCTCTTCTTATAAGGTGAGTTTGAAGATTATTGTTGGTTTATAATGGGTAAATCCGAATGTTTTCTCTTCCTATGCCAGTTAGCACTGAAACCATTAAGCAAGATTTAGATCGACTGACCCATAGTCAACTCCAGCAAGTAGCTGATTTTATCGCTTTCTTAAAGTTTCGTAATCAACGTCAGCGTCGGGTTGTTCTTGACCCAACACAATTGTCTAAGATGTTTACGGAGTTTGCTGATGAAGATCGTGTTTTTGCCGAAGAAGGCATGAGCGATTATGCAGTAATGCTCCACCAAGAAGATCGAGAATGACTGATTCTCTCAAACGTGGTGAAGTCTGGCTAGCCAACCTCAATCCGACTCAAGGTTTTGAACAAGCAGGCATTCGCCCTGTCATCATTTTCCAAAATGACCTTGTTTCCCAGTTCTCAACTACAACCATTACCATTCCCCTCACCACCAATCAACGTCGTGCTGCTTTGCCTATATGCTTATTAATCGAACAAGGAAATGGCGGACTCAGCCAAGATTCTGTTGCTCTATGTTTTCAGATGAGAGTGCTGGATAAAACTCGTTTGATTCGCGCACTGGGACAACTGAGTCCCGAAATAATTGCTCAATTGGAAGAAGTGGTTTTGCTAACCTTGGGATACGAGTCATAATTATATTGACACTGAACTAATAACTTCTAATTTGATTTTCATTCCCGTTTTAAATATCATTTGTACCAATTTATCAATACTAAACCTCTCAATCTCTCCATTCATCAGATTACTTATTCTGGGTTGAGTTTCATTGAAAAATATAGCGGCTTCTTGTTGAGTCCACTCTTGCTTTTTGATATATTTCTGCAAATCTAAGATTAAATCTGCTCTAATTTTTAAGTTAGCGGCTTCTTCAGGATCAAAATCCAAATCATCAAAGATATTGTCTTGTCCTTTTACTATTTGATTATTCACTTTAATTTTCTTCAAACTGTTTTCTAAATTCAATCACTGCTTGATAACGTTGTTGTCCTATTGCAATATCTTTTTTAGAAGTCTTTTGTGTCGTTTTATTAAAAGCATGAAGTACATAAACGGCTTCAGCAAATCTAGCAATATAAAAAATGCGATAAGCTTGACCTACATTAATTCTAATTTCTTCAACTCCTTTTCCTACAATAGACATTGGCTTAAAGTCTGTTGGTAAATCGCCTCTTTGCACTGCTCTAAGCTGAAAACCAGCCTTTCTTTTAACATCTTGAGGAAATTTAGCAATATCTTCTTTTCTTATAAACCAATTAATTCATGATTTTAATGACTATAAATTTGAAAACAAACAAGCACCCTATTGAACGGCTATTTAGATTGAGCAGCACGATACTTAGCCGCTTTAGTTAGTAAAGATTCGGCAAAGGCGATCGCTTCTTCAGCGGAATGCCCCCCTGTGATTTGGGCTAACTCTTCGGCTCGTACTTGATGATTTGCTAAAGCTTTAACTCTAACTACAGTCCGAATCTCCGCCAGGCTATTACCATTTTGT
>JBDKJC010000652.1:0-3160 GCA_039796815.1 Cyanobacteriota bacterium
TCTTTAGCTTTTAAAGCTAATTCTAAGCCTTATGGAGCATCTATTTAGTTTTTTATGTATGAATCCTTATTAAAGGTTGTTTATTATGCTATAAACCTATTTAAAACCGTTTTTAGGTGTGTTGTATATTGTCAAGCGCCAGTTATACTGGTCCACCCTAGCGTCAATCAAAATGGTCCACTTACATTAATCATCTTCCATTTTTTTGTTATCCTCTACTTTAAATTTTGGTGTAAAATTTTTACGATAAGATTCTCCTTCTAATACAACCCTATATGCTTTATTCACAATTCTATCTAAAGCAGCATTTGCCATAACTGGGTCATAAAACAATTCAATCCATTTTTCAATCTTCCTATTTGTCGTAATTATCAAACTCGATTTTATATGAGTTAATGCTATTAAATCATATAAATCTGAAGATTGTTCTGCCGATAATGGCTTTAAACCAAAATCGTCTAAAATAAGTAAGTCAAATTTTGAATAATATTTAAATAGCTTATCATGAGTCTCATCAGCTCTTGCTCGATAAAATTCATTAATTAATTCATTGGTGGCAACAAACTTAACTTTCTGATTTTTCTGGCAGGCAAGCATACCAAGTGCTTGAGATAAATGAGTCTTACCTGTACCAACCGGACCCATAATAATAATATGGTTCTTTTCTTTGATAAATTTGCCCGTCATAAGATCATTAATCGCATGTTTAACATTAAGCGAATAACGTTGAATATCAAAACTTTCAAAGGTTTTTAATTCTTCAAACTTGGCATGATCAATACGTCTTTTTAACGCTTGCTTTTCTAAACTCTCCAATTCATCTTGAAACAAAATTGTTAGAAGTTCTTCGTAAGACATAGTAGCATCTCTTGCTTGCTTCAAACGACTTTCCAATGTCTCTAGGATTCCAGATAATTTAAGAGATTTAACTAAATTTATTAGTTGCATTTCATTATGCATAGTTAACCCTCATATCAGAAACATATTCCTCAGAAGATCTAACATATGCACTCTCATCAGGATTTTTAGGTTTATCTATAGAGAGGTTATTGGTTTTTATTTTATCTAACCCATTAGATAAAATATTGGATAATGAGTTGTAATTATAATTATCATAACTACTCGCACGTAGACAAGCTGCCTCTAATCTCTTCTTACTATATTTTTCAGCTAATCTTAAAATTGCTTGTGCCTTCCGTAAACCAACCCTTGTACCAGATTTAACACAGTACTGAATAATTTTATGTGTTGCAACTCCTATTGCTTCTGCTGATTCTAAACAAATAGCTGGAGTATTTTCAAGATAATATAATGCTGACTCAGGATAATCTTTTGAGTCAGTTATCCATTGCCCTTTGCCATAATCTCTTGGATGAGTTTTAATAATTTTATGTTTATAATAAGCTGATATTGTTTTAAGACCAATACGTACATTAATTTCCTTACCAATATGACGTGTTGGCACTGAATAAAAATTACCTTTTACAACAAAATGATGATCTCGATGAACCTTTGCAACACTCCACTCTGGCATATCAAAAGAAGTTGATGGTAGATAAAGTAATCGATCTTTTTCCTCTTGATTAAAAACATCAATTGGTTTCTTTCCTATGCTACTACAAATACGATGAGAGATCTCAGACCGACACCATTTTGCTGCTGCAATATTTGCACAACTAACATCAGAGTAGCTTTTTCCGGCGATCAATTGTTCTTTAACGATTCTTACCGAACGTTCAACCTTTCCTTTATGTTCAGGTTTATAAGCTTTTGCAGGATCAATTGCAAAACCATAAAATCTAGATAATTCTGAGTATGTTTCGTTTAATGTGGGATCATAGATATCAGGTTTAATAACCCCAGCTTTTAAATTGTCTAAAATAATTCTAGCTGGAACCCCACCAAAAAACTGGAATGCATTAATATGAATTTGAGCCCATGTTATCTGATCTTGGGTAAAAACAAACTCAACATATCGATAGCGACTATGTGATAAAGTCATTACAAAAGCATAAGTCTTACGAGATTTACCTGATTTATCTTTCATCATGCCGACATAACCAAAATCTACTTGCCCCTCTTTGCCTGGCTCTGTTAGCAAGTGTACAGTATATTTTGGTAATTCTGGAAAATGCTTTTGAATAAAACGATTAATACTACGTTCACTGACAACAATACCTTCTGCTATCAGTAACCGCTGAACTTGAGTATGAGTCATATTAGATTCACTGAGCCAGTTCTTAATCAGGTCCTTATTCTCTAGAAGTGAAGTCATGGCGGTGGCTTTGCTGCTATTAGTTGTCTGGTACAAAGATTTCTCAGTTTTAATTGCTATTTCTTGTAATTCTTTATCATTAACTCCAGTACTATAACCATGCGCTCTGGCTAATTGTATATATTTTCTAATTGTAGTCCTTGATATCTTAAAAGCCTTAGCAATGTTTCTACTACTAACCTTTTTTGTATGTTGGTATAACACCTCTCTTACTGTAGTCATTTTATGTATCCTCATTAAATATTAATCTCACATTAGTTTAATAAAGTTTTATTAAACTAACTGGTTCTTGGTTATTTTTAAAGTGGACCATTTACTTGGCGGAAGGGTGGGTCAGTATAACTGGCGGAAAACCTCTCCTAGTGGATCAGTATAGCTGGCGCTCGACAGTATATTACTACTAGAATAATAATCACTCCCGCTATGTAATTTTTACCCATTATTTACCCCACGTAAAACTTTTCTTTTTTTTTCAATTTCTACCAGAAAATTTTTTCTCCGCTCATTTCGCTAGGCCAATATATTTTTTTATTTTCTCAACTTAAAAATCTTTTGACGCTTTTTCTACTAACCCTAATATAGTAGTTTTTGCGTCATAGGTTTTAATAAACACTAGGTTTTATATATGCTACGGGGTTTTTCACTTGTAGGGTAATTCACCATTTTTAACAAAAAATTCCCCAATTACCCTACAAATCTATCAATTATAATACAGGCAATTCATGGTGCAAGTTACTCACTTACTTCACTATTTTTATACCTATTAAACTCCTTGATTTTTTGCATAAGTAGACTATTTACCTGTTGCCAATTATCATGATACCTTTCAATAGTTCTTGCTTGCTCTAGAATCATTTTCTCGATCTTATCTAATTCTTCCTGATC
>JBDKJC010000653.1:0-3160 GCA_039796815.1 Cyanobacteriota bacterium
GTTCATTGTTCATTGCTCATTGTTCATTGATAATCATGGTGCTTTTATTACGGACAATTTCTGAACTACGCTCCCATTTGAAGGCTTACCGCCTGGTAAATCAAAGCAGAATCGGTTTAGTGCCGACGATGGGAGCATTGCACCAGGGACACTTAAGTTTAATTAAAAAGGCGATCGCCGAAAACGATCTAGTAGTAGTGAGCATTTTTGTAAATCCCTTGCAGTTTGCTCCCACAGAAGACTTGAGCAATTATCCCCGACAGCTAGATCGAGACATGAACCTCTGTGAATCAATGGGAGTAAATCTGGTTTTTGCTCCTACACCTGAAGAAGTAGGCATTGGAGTAGATACTGGCACTTTAAACAATACGACTAACGTAATTCCACCTCAAAGTATGACAGAGGTATTGTGTGGCAAATACCGCCTTGGTCACTTTACAGGGGTTGCCACTATTGTTACTAAGCTTTTGCATCTAATTCAGCCAGATAATGCCTATTTTGGACAAAAAGACGCCCAACAGCTAGCAATTATTCAGCGTCTAGTTCAAGACTTAAACATTCCTGTGACAATTGTTCCCTGTCCCATTATTCGAGAGCCATCGGGACTGGCATTGAGTTCCCGCAATCAATATTTAACTGAGCTAGAAAAACAACAGGCTGCTCAAATCTACCATAGTTTACAGCAAGCAAAACTGGCTTTTCTTCAAGGAGAAACTAACGCTACAGCTTTAACTAACCTAGTCAAGCAGGAATTAGCAGCTACAGAAAAGGTTAAAATTCAATACGTTGAGCTAGTCGATCCTCTTAGTCTGCAAGTAATTACCCAGATTAGGCAGAGTGGACTACTGGCGATCGCTGTATATGTTGGTTCTACTCGTTTAATTGATAATATCGTGTTACAAAAACGTCAACCTATTATTGCTATCGATGGCCCCGCAGGAGCGGGAAAATCTACCGTTACTCGTTCTTTGGCTCATCAGTTAGGCTTGCTCTATTTAGACACAGGGGCAATGTATCGTGCTGTTACCTGGTTAGTAATGGAGTCGGGAATTGCAATTGACGATCATCAGGCGATCGCCAATTTACTCCAAGATTTAGACTTAAAACTAACCTCTCCCAGCAGTATGGATTTACCCACCATCGTTCATATCAATGGTCAAGATGTAACTACCGCTATTCGTACCCCAGAAGTTACGGCAAATGTATCGGCGATCGCTGCACAAGCTGCGGTGAGAGAAAAGTTAGTTCAAATGCAGCAGCAATGGGGAGAATCAGGGGGACTAATTGCCGAAGGGCGAGATATTGGCACGAATGTTTTTCCCGATGCCGAATTAAAAATCTTTTTAACTGCAACAGCCTCCGAAAGAGCGAGAAGACGTTTACCAGATTTACAGGCTCAAGGTATTAATGATCTTGACCTCCAGCAACTAGAGCAAGATATTCAACGCAGAGATGAACAAGATAGCAATCGAGCGATCGCACCTTTGAAAAAAGCCACTGACGCCATCGAGCTAATTACGGACAATCTGAGCATTGACGAGGTAATAAACACAATTATCGATTTATATCAGCAAATTTAATTGTTAGCTATTTGATTAACGGTAATAAATTAAATTCTTGACGTATTTCTAAAAGAGAACGATTCAGCAAAGATTCATAAGCGAAAAAAGGGTAAAATTTTTTCGTGCCACGAGTCTTAAACCAGATGCTTATAACTTCTGGTAGTAATCGCGGTAATATGAACAAAATTGAGCTATACAACCATAATCCATGCTGTTTAATTAGGTCATCATACATAATATCTATTGCTGGTCTTATTTTAGGGTTTTTGCGAGTGCTGATATAGTCGCTAAATTTAAAATCGCTCGTCCAGAAACTCAGTGGTAATAATTTAATTTCGTCATAAATATTGGTGTCGCAACCAAGAACAACATGAGTGATATCATGTGCCAACAAAATTTGACCAAACTCTGGAGGCAATTCGCGAGGATCGGTAATACTAGGATTTAGCTCGTAATATTCTTCTAATCCTTGCTGTAGAGTCTGGGTGCTATATTTACTGAGGTACTTGGGAGGAAAACGTCTAATCATCATTCAATTATTACGATACGATACTGTTTCGCAACTTTACGATAACATCTATGAATAAAAATAGCCAAAAAACACCAGGAAGACCTCGTAGCGCTAAGTCCCATCAAGCTATGCTCAAGGCAGCTTTAGAATTACTAGGAGAAGTTGGTTTTGAAAACATGAGTATTGAGGCAATATCGGCTCGTGCAGGAGTCGGCAAAACTACTATTTATCGGCGTTATAACAGCAAAGAAGAATTAGTAGCCGACGCAATTGAAAGCATTAGACAAGATGTTGTGATTCCCGATACGGGAAATCTCCATAATGACCTGGATGAGCTGGTTGAAAATGCTGCACAAATCACTCTTAGCCCTTTAGGTAGACAAACAGTAGCTATGATTATCAGTAGTGCTGCTAGTAATACTCAATTCGCTCAAATTTATTGGACAAAATATCTACAGCCACGACGAGAAGCATTTGCCAAGGTAATTGAAAGAGCAAAAATGAGAAATGAAATCGAGGTTGATGTCGATCCTAGTCTAATATTTGACTCTATGAGTGGAATTATGCTTTATGCCCTCATTTTTCCGCCCGAAACCGAATCTTGGACAGAATATGTTCGGCGAGCATTACACTTATTGCTTTAAACGGCATTTTGTCAATTTATTTACTTTATTCACCACTCAACCAAGCGATCGCACTTCTGATCCATTCTTCTACATTCGGGTTTTTGAGGAGTAAATTATCTTGACTTAAAGCAGCTATAACTTGTTCTATTTCTTCATTGGTGTAGCCTAAAGCTAACAGCGTCATTTCTAAGTCTTCTTTGATTTCAGGCTTGGGAGAAAAGACGGCGGCTGGCTGTTCAACTTCTATACCCGATATCTTGCGCCACTGGGCTAACTTGCTTTTCAATTCTAGAGCAATTCTTTCGGCGGTTTTCTTGCCCACTCCAGGAGTCTTGGTTAAAGCAGGTATATTGCTTGTAACAATTGCTCCAACTAGGTCTGAAATGCCCATAGTATCGATCAGAGCGATTCCAAGCTGCATTCCAATTCCACTAACGGCGGTTAACTGTCGAAATAAATCT
>JBDKJC010000654.1:0-3159 GCA_039796815.1 Cyanobacteriota bacterium
GCAGAAACATTATCTGGGTATTATTAATGATACCGTGACCGAAGTTACAGGACGATCGTGGGAAATTTGTCTCAAATCTCAGCAAGAACAAGATCTGGCATTTTTGAGCAAATCAACTAACTGGTCGCAGGAGCAGCAAAAATCTGCCGATGACCAAAATTCTCTCAAACCGAATAAACTAAATCCCAAGTACACTTTTTATAGTTTTGTGGTCGGGCCGACAAATCGGATGGTACATGCAGCATCTTTAGCGGTAGCAGAGTCACCAGGACGAGATTTTAACCCTCTATTTCTCTGTGGAGGAGTGGGATTAGGTAAGACTCATTTGATGCAGGCAATTGGGCATTATCATCTGGAGATTAATCCTGAAGCCAAAGTTTTTTATGTTTCGACAGAACAATTTACCAACGATCTAATTGTGGCGATTCGTAACGATAGTATTCAAATTTTTCGCGAACATTATCGCACTGCCGATATTCTGCTGGTAGATGATATTCAGTTTATTGAAGGGAAAGAATACACTCAAGAAGAATTTTTTCACACTTTTAATACCCTACACGAAGCAGGAAAACAGGTAGTATTAGCTAGTGATCGCCCGCCTCAGCAGATTCCTAAACTACAGGAGCGTTTGAGTTCGAGGTTTTCCATGGGTTTGATTGCCGATGTCCAGGTGCCAGATTTAGAAACCCGCATGGCAATTTTACAAAAGAAAACCGAATCAGAAAATATTCGTTTACCACTAGAGGCAATTGAATATATTGCCAGTCAGTATACTTCCAACATTCGAGAATTAGAGGGGGCATTAATTAGAGCGATCGCCTATATCTCCCTTTCTAACCTCTCCATGACAGTGGAAAACATTGCCTCTGCCCTCAACCCCAAAGTAGAACAAATTACGGCTTCTCCCGATACGATTCTGGAAGTGGCGACAGAAATCTTAAATGTTTCCCTTGAAGATTTAAAAAGTAGCTCCCGACGCAGAGAAATCAGTAACGCTCGACATATCGCGATGTATCTTATGCGACAACATACGGATTTGAGTTTACCTCGCATTGGCGAAAAATTTGGAGGCAAAGACCATACCTCTGTGATGTATAGCTGCGATAAAATTGCCAAACAGTTAAGAAAAGATCGCGCTTTAAATCAAACAATTTCTTTATTAAGCGATCGCATTAATTTTGTCAGCCGTCAAAAATTTCAAACTTAAATTGCTCCCTAAAGGGTTAACTAGCGCCTCAGCTTCTCGTCAACGGTAAGTTAGGCTTTTCCACAGCAAAGTAGTAAATAGCTGAATTTTTCCACAAGTTATCCACAGATTTAGACAATGTTAGGACGTTAATATTAGGACGTTTTTTTACTACTACCTACGTACGGTCGTTCCATGGAACAACCCTACCTATTACCCACTATCTACTAAATTCAATGAATTCTAAATGGCGTTATATACCGCCGATTGAGGCATCAGGAGTAATGCAGATGGCGATCGATCGCTATTTATTAGAACAGCATCGTCAAGGAAAACAGCCCCCATCTTTAAGGTTTTATACTTGGCAGCCAGTGGCGATTTCTTTGGGATACCATCAGCAAGAATATCCCCACACTTGGCATAACTTAACCTGGCAAGGTCAACCGCTGGAGATCGTACGTCGTCCTACAGGTGGTCGAGCGGTTTTACATCAGGGTGATTTAACCTATGCGATCGTGACTTCCATTCCCCCAGGCAAAAGATTGGAGGTATACCAACAAATATGTCAGTTTTTAATTACAGGCTGGCGATCGCTTGGTGTTAATTTAGACTATGGTACTGCTACTAAAGAGTATATTCAGCACCACAATTGCTTTGCTACGGCTACAGGTGCAGATTTGATTACCACTGCTGGCAATAAAGTAATTGGCAGCGCCCAACTTCGCCGAGGTAAAACGATATTACAACATGGCTCAATGATTTTAAGTACCGATCGACAGCTATATCAGCAAGTGTTTCAGACAGACTTAAAGCAAAATCTCAATCAAGTTATTTCCCAGCCGAACGATCGATTAACCACAGATTCTCAGAGCGTTCTAACTGCTAAAATAATTAAGAGCTTGGTTCAAGCTGCGATCGCAATTTTTAAGATTGATTTAGTAAAACAACCTTTGTCTACCAAGGAATGGCAAGATATTGCCAACACGGAAGTAGAATAAACTGGGCTTTTCCCAGCATTTCTTCTAGTCAATGATTTCTCTTTGTTGAGATACTAAGATTATTAAAGTTAATTAAACCGATTCAGATATTATGAGCATAGTTAGTCAAGTCATTCTTAAAGCAGATGACGAACTCCGCTACCCCAGTAGCGGTGAACTAGAAGGCATTAAAAACTTTTTAACAACTGGCGAAAAGCGCGTGCGAATTGCCGAAACTTTAGCCACTAACGAGAAGAAAATCGTCGAGCAAGCAGGAAAAGCTTTGTTTCGGATGCACCCTGAGTATCGTTCTGCTGGGGGCAATGCTTCGAGCCAAAAGCAATATAATCAGTGTCTGAGAGATTTCGGCTGGTATCTTCGTTTGGTTACTTATGGCGTTATGGCAGGAGATAAAGACCCGATTGAAAAATCTGGTTTAATTGGTGTAAGAGAGATGTACAATTCTCTCCAAGTTCCTCTACCTGGTATGGTTGATGCGATTCGCTGTCTAAAAAATGCTTCAGTAGATCTGTTGAGTAAAGAAGATGCTCAAGAGGCTACCCCTTATTTTGACTATATTATTCAAAGCATGGCATAGATTCAGCCAGCCAAATTCAACGCTGATTTAATCAGGATGCAATTAGGTAATTGGGTAATTGATCATAGGTTTAGCGCAGTGTTGTGTAGTCTTGAAGGCTTGCTTGTGGGTCACGACTGCATTAGTAAAGCGATCGCAGTACAATGTAAGATTCACTAGTAAAAAGCTTTGCCCTGGCTATTACCCTCTCGATCTATTTTCAATTACCTATAATTGTTTTACATGATTCGGCTGAAAAACAATCCCCAGTTTTCTCTAGCATTTTCGTTATCTCTGTTACTTTTAACTTACGGTGCGGAAGGTTGGATATATGGCTCTTGGATTTATAAGTTGCTCGAACAAGAAAGTGTCTTAAACAACTTAGTTGAATCTACACGTATTAGCATTCTTTATGGCGT
>JBDKJC010000655.1:0-3156 GCA_039796815.1 Cyanobacteriota bacterium
ATAGCCAAACAATAGTAACTGCTAGTTGGGATGAAACTATTAGAGTTTGGAGTCTTGAAGGTACTTTACTCAAAACAATTAATATTGACAAAAAAAGAATTTGGGATCTCGATGTTAGCCCTGATGGTAACCGTTCATTCCCCCCAGTCAAAAATGAGCCAACTGTGCCTTGGTGGTGTATGTTTAGAATATGGCTCAGTTAGATAAAAACGATCTAAAACAAATGAATCGGAGTTACTTCCAATCTTTGTCTCAAGAAAGACTAGTGGAAGTAGCAGATAATTTGCATCAACTAGCGATAGAGTTATGGGAAAAGCAGCAACAGAATTCAGAAAATAGCTCTCAACCTCCATCAAAAGATAATCCTTACTCAAAAACACCAACAACAGAAAAGTCGGATGATTATTCAGCAGGGGAAATAGAGTCAGCCGAAACCTCGCTCAAGCAAATAGATGAATCTTCAGGAAAACTCCATCAAAAAAAATCCAAGAGAAAGCCAGGAAAACAACCTGGAGCCAAAGGATTTGGGCGCAGTCAACCACTACTCGCAGAAGTGGTCATTCCACACTATCCCACTCAATGTTCGGCTTGTAATCAGGAGTTTAGGGAATCAGATTCTCAAAGGTATATGGGATATTATGTCCTAGAATTAAAACCAGAATTATTTGGGTTTGGGATAGTCACTCAGTTACACCATTACTATCAGACAACTTGTAGCTGTGGTCATTGTACAGTAGCCAAACCAGGTACAGGTAGAGTTTCTGTAGTAGAAGGACGTAGCCAAGATGTAACCGTTCACTCCCCCCTCCAAAAAAACAGACGTAAAACTGTCTCACTCAGAAAAAACATTTCTGGTGATTCGCCCTAAGTTGTTGGACAACAATTAAAAGCCAAGTCATTATTTTTGATGACAGGGGGACTCAATCCTTTTCGAGCTAATTCAATCACAGAGCTAAGATATTTGCCTGGATTAACTTCTCTGAGACGGCAGGTTTCAATGACACTGAGCAAAGAACTATAAGCAATCGATCCTTCGGTTGTTCTTGTACCATAACTAATGCGACGGGCAATTACAGCATGGCGTAAAGCTCTTTCTGCTTCATTATTAGTTAGCGGTAAGTCAGGATTATTAACCGCAGCTACCACTGCATCCCAGTCATTAAGAATTTCTTTTGCCAAAGCTTTGAGTTTTTGGTGTTTTACTTTTTTGGCTAGATGGCAGACTCCTTGAAGAGAGCGAATAATTGTCTCCAATTCTTTCTGGGTCTTTTCAAGACTAATAGCACGAATAAAATCTCTCAAATCTTCCAAGATTAATGTTCCAATTCGTGTGACTCTGGAGTTAACTGATTCAGCAATCCCTATTGCTTTACGAATTAGATGAGCCAAACATCTCTGGCGACACTTTTGATGACGGTAAGCACCATAACCATCGGTAATTAACCATCCCACAAAAGCTTCAGTTACCAGATGCTTAAATTCTTGTTTGGTACGAGGAGCAATCCTAAATACTGCGGTTTTACTTTCGATGGCAACCCATAACCAATATAATTTTCCTGATTCGTACCAAGGTGTTTCATCTATATGAAGTATTGATGCTTGTTGCAATTGTGCCAATAGTTCTTCTACTGCTGGTTGACAAGCTATTCCTGCTTCCCTAATACAACGGTCAATTGTTCCGACACTTAGTTCTACTTCCAGCCAATCGCTGAGAAATTCCCTGATTTTGACTCTACTTAAGCGGTAACGTACCCCAAGATTGGCAATAAAAGAAGCGAAAGAAGCTCCGACTAAGACATATTCAGTTAGCTTTAAATCACGACTTCGACCTTCAACTTGTGACACAATTCCTACACCTGGTTGCGATTTTGATTGATGTCCACAACTACAAGTACCTTGATAGTAATGATGTAATTGGCAGACTATCTCTAATCGCGATTCTGTAGTTTTTAATTCTAGAACATGGTGTCCCATGTAAGGTTTGGCTTCAGTTTTTAGCAAAGCTTGATTACAAGCACTGCATTGACTTGGGTAGTGAGGAATAATTGAGGATATTGAGAGTGGTTTACTTCGTCCAAAACCCTTTGAACCTCTCTGTCTTCCTGGTTTTCTTTTAGATGTTGACTCAAATACTTGTTGTTGTTGAATCTTGTTTTTTTGTGACTTTGTAGAGTCTAGTGAATCCTTAGAAGGCTCAGAAGTTGATTTAGATGAGTCATTAGGCTTTTGGAATGGATTATCAGTAGAGGGGGGTTGAGAACTATTGCTCGAATTGGAGTTGATTTTTTCCCACTGCTCCACCGCCAATTGATACAGATTATCTGCCACTTCCACCAATCTTTCCTTGGGCAATGAGCGGAAGTAGTCTCGATTCATTTGTGCCAAATCTTCTTTGTTTAGTCGAGCCATAATTGACAGCATACAGTAATTTCGTTCACTTTAGTAAGTAATTTGCTCTACTTTTTTTAAGGGGGAGTGAACGGTTACACTCGATGTACTCTACCAGGCTTAATCTCGCAACGTTCACCAGGCAATAGAATCATTGTTTCATCTGGATTTATGAGACAAACCTTAAGTTTACCTGTCAAGCAAAACATATTATCAATAACTTCAGAATGAAAGTGCCAAGATGCTACTTCATTAACATCAAGATTAAGAACTCTAACACTCACATCCTCGGTTTTAATAATTACTTCTTCCATAATTTTATCGAAGTCAGTTTGCAATATTTAAAATCTCTGTCGCTGTAACTTGAGGTTGTTCAAGATGGGGAACATGACCACAGTTATCAATCCAAACCAATTTACTATTAGGAATAGCTTGGGCAAACTTGGCAGCATCTTTAGTTCCCAGGATTTTATCTTGTTTTCCCCACAGAATTAAGGTTTGCTGTTGTATTTGTGCTAACTGGTTGGCAAAAGAACCATATCCACCATTTTTAGTAAAAGCAATTAAAGATTTATTCCAGTCGGAACATTGAAGGTGTAAAGCTGCACAGGCTTGAGCATCTAAGCTTGCAAAACTAGGATCAAAATAAGCTGCACGACTAATATTTTGACGGATTTTTGGGTTGCGTAAAAATTCTGTTGCTAAAAAATCTAGGGGAGGAAACATCAATTTACCAATGGCTGGCTGTTTGGCTAAACCTGCACTGTC
>JBDKJC010000656.1:0-3142 GCA_039796815.1 Cyanobacteriota bacterium
CAGAATCGGGGCAGATACTCCCGCCACCAAGCGTAAAACAACAGCAGCAATACACCAATTAACACTGCCATTGCCAGCCAAGCACCACGACTATCGGTAAAATACAAACAAGCTGAATTTACCGCCGTCATAATTACCGCTAAGGTTTTTTGTACCCAACCCTGCCAGATAAAGATCGCAGCCAGACTTAAGGCGATCGCTGGCAATAAGTAACTTCCTAGTAAATTAGGATTTCCCAAATAGCTATATACCCTTGTATCATTAGCTAGAGGAGAATTAGGATCGTTCCAAGTTGCCAGTTGCTGTACGCCAAAAAACTCTTGACGCACGCCATAGGAGCTAACCATTAAAGCCGTTAATAAGTAGCTGGTGATAATCCAGTTAAATAGCCTGGGCGATCGCAATATCTGAGCAGCAAGGGCAAAAAGAATTAAATACAAAGTCAGCGTAACCCAACCATTGAAGGCAGCAGACTTGACTGGCGAAAAGGCAGTGGCAACCGTGGCGACACACCAGTATAAGAAAACCAGAACATGTATCGGGGTAACTATGGCTTTTTGAGCTGCCGTGAGGGTATCAATAATCCAGTATCCAGCCACTGCAACCAACAGCAGACCAATGAGAGATGTAGAAATATAAGGAGCAAGTAAAAATACGATACTGATTAAAGCAGCACCGATGGCTTCAGACCACTGAAATAGCCAACTGCTCTGTCGCCAGTCACAGAGCAAGCCAGAAAATCGAGAGAGATAACTTCCCTTGAGCCACTGATTTAACTGAGGTTTTGAGAGGGTAATAATTGACCAAGCCGATTTCATGGGTGAGATAACTGAGTTCCAAATTGAACATTAATATCCTAAACCACGTTTTCTTGCAATCTCAAATTTAATTAATTAACCGACCCTTAGATCGGAGTTTAGTTTAGGTTTGAACCGACTTAGTGGGCGGAATTTGCAATACATAACGATAACCCGAACTGGGAGAACCCTGGACAATTACTCTTCCTCCGTGCATTTCTGTCAAATGACAGCAAAACAATAAACCCAAGAGATCGCGAGGGATTTTATGAGTATTCTTGTCTAAATTATTTTCATCGTTAATCACCATCATTAAAGCCGAAGAGGTTAAGATTTGGTGATTATGGGGAGTCATCAGATTACTTCGAGATATTTGGCGATGAGGCTCCGCCTCCGCTATATGCGAAGCGGTATGGTAAACCACTAGCTGCGCGTCGTCCTTTAGGACGCGATCGCTCTCAGGGTTTTGATTAAAACCGAGTGCTTGAGTCACTCCATGACCATGAAGTTTTGTCTCACCAAAATCATTACCCAGCCAGGGATGAGAAATAGTGACAGCAATGTTTAAGGCTTGACTACGTTGAGAAACATGAATTTGGATTTCGCCTCCAGGTTCTGACATGGTCAAAATGCTGGCGATCTGATAATAGACAGCTTGGCGAATTTTATCTTTATCTAAAGTCCAAAGCCGATTTCCTGGCTCGATGGAAAACCTTAATGTCTGCTGATATTGTTTTGATAGATCCTCCAGACTATTAATGACTTGCTGACACAACATTTCAATATCTACAGTAGTCGGATTCAGCTCAGAACTGCGATCGCTTAAAACTCCTAGACTGACTATTTCATCAACTAAACTAATTAAATTTTGACCACTATCATGAATAATTTCTAAATACTCTTTCTGTTTAACCGTCAAAGGACCGTATGCTTCTCGGTGCAGTACACTTGCCATGCCAATGACCGAAGTCAGGGGGGTTTTTAGCTCTTGAGTCAACTGTGCCAGTAATTTGAGCTTAATCGGACTAGTTCTGGTGGGGTCTAATCTTAATTCAGATTGTTCGATCATAGCTAGTTGCTCTATCGATCGTGAAGCTTCAGTAGTTTTAGTACTCTGCCACAAAGGTTGCGGGGGGCGATCGATCAATTTGCCTGATTGAGTTTGGAGTATTTGATTGCGTTCAAATTCTCCCAGACACCAACGAGCAAGTAATGCTAGGTGATCTATGTCTCGATCGTCAAACTCTCTTGCTACCCAGTCCATTACTTCTAAAGTTCCAAGGCAAATTCCTGAAGCTGTAACTATAGGAACTCCCAAATATGCTTTAATACCGTAGTGTTGAGTTAGAATGCTCTGGGTAAAAGTTACATGGTTAAAAGTGTTAGCAATAGACAGAGGCTGTTGACTATCAATCACATAGGTACTAAAAGACTCTTGAAGCGATATTTTTCTTTGAGCAGCCAGCTGATTGGTTAAATCAATAGCTGATAAACCGACCGCTGACTTAAACCACAGTTCCTCCTCCACAACCAAGCCCAAAATGCTGATTGGCGCATGAACAAAACTGGCTGCTTTTTGCGTAGTTTCTTCTAAAATTGGCACTGCTTGTTGACTCATCAAGCCAAGTTCATTGAGGATGGCTAATCTTTGTTCTTTTCTAAGGGTGGGGGTAAGACCATCTAAACGGCAAAAAAGCTGGTTTTTCGGTTTAGCCATATTGTTGACTGACAATCCTAAATTTACTGCTTCCACTGGCATCACTAATTTTTTAATATAAAGTTATTGTTTATTGATGCAGCATTACGCGATCGATTAATTCTGCTCTAACTTAATCAATTACAGAAAAAAAAGTCTACGCATTTTTTAGCCTGCTCACTCTAAAGTTCCCGAAAAATTAGCTGAACAAACATTTTCAACCTAAGCAATTATCTTGCTCATCGAAAAAAACCAATAGGAGTTCTTTAGGGGTCTTGGGGGTTTTACGGTCAAGCCACACCAAGGCCCTCATGAGCAATATGCTCTAAAGGACTAATACCAAGTTGCAATCAAATGTGTAACACCTTACTTAAAATCCTTAGCGTCTTAGCCCTAAAGGATTCCCTAAAGGGTACCGCTTCGCATAAGCTTCGCGTCCGTCTTAGCGCGAAATAAAATTACTCATTACTCATTACTCATTACTTCTCCCAACCCATCAATCCAAAGTCAATCGAGTAGCGGTTTAAGCTTACTTTGCCCAAGCTGGATGAGCAAAAATAGCATCAATTACCCTGACTCCCCGTAGCTGATTAGATAAAGGTAAATGACCCTTGGGTGCAGATAAATCCCAGGTAAACTCTTGAGGATA
>JBDKJC010000657.1:0-3140 GCA_039796815.1 Cyanobacteriota bacterium
AATCCATAATACTGGCTTCAATCGATTGCCGATCGTCTGATGGATCGCGGACAAAGCTAAATGCCTCGTAGTCTAGATCATAAATACAATACTTGCGATGTCTTTTAGAAGCAGCATCAGGCGATCTCAACCAGGGATATTTTAAGACCGCATTTAAGGTAGCTCTAGTCAGATTCAGACCATAATAATCGATGCGATGAATTGCCAGTCGGGTTAAAATCCGAAAAGATTGGGCGTTTCCTTCAAAACCATCGGTTAAACCTGCTTGTCTGGCGCAAGCGTCTAACTCTTCCTCCGCAATATGACCAAAGGGAGGATGACCCAAATCGTGAGCCAAAGCAGCCGCTTCAACCACATCTGGATCGACTCCACCAATCGCTTCGGCTACCTTCGGTTGTTCTGCCACCAATCTTTCTGCCAATCTACGAGCCACCTGAGCCACTTTTAAAGAGTGAGTTAAACGGTTATGAAAGACATGCCCTTCTTGCGCCGTTAAAACTTGAGTAATTTGTGCCAAACGACGAAAAGCAGAAGAATAAAGAATGCGATCGCGATCTATCTGAAAAGATTGACGATTATCTCCTGGTTTATCTCCTTGAATACCAAAGGGATTATGTTGTCTTTGCTGTCTTTGCAACATAGTAATAAGCGATCGTCTATTAAGATTGGAATAAGTTTAAAGCTACTATGTAGTTACTAAGGGCTTAGAGCTTATAGCTTACAGCTTATAGCTTTCGATAAGATGGGAAACTTGACAATAAATTGGAAATTGACACTAAAAAAGACATACTCTCATCTAGATAGTAGGTCTTAAATAGTTATTTAGCCTTATTTTGTAGGAGAATTATAAAATTTCTAAATCCCAGGTCGAATTAAATTGAGCTTTTCCCTCTTCCACTAATCGCCATGCTGCTTCTTTTAAACTGCGATGAGATAGCTGGTTATCGGCGCTTTTTAGTTCTAATGTTTGCCAACTAATCGGGATTTGATGTTCTTGTAATTCACTCAGCAGAAGATTTCTTGCTTGTTCTGCTTGTTCGACAGACGATAATTTCATTGTAGAAGTCAAGTTGCAAATCTTGATAAATGGTACTATATGTAGCGCTTGATGTTTTATTCATCGGTTTAAAACTCTATCCATAGCGCCGTATACCATTATGCAATACAATCGCTAAAACCGAAACCTAATTAGTAATATCTTTTAACGTTGCCGACTTAAAATCTGAAAGTTGAGAGCAATCTTGATTGTAATTTTTCCTCATGTTTCTACTCTTTTAGCTTATCTAGCTTGAAAACCGCTGTAAGACAAGTTTGAGCAAGAAAACCATCTGAATTTTTTCTAAGCTCGATGTAGATCGGAAAAAACCCTGCGATAAAACAGGGTTACAAATAAATTTAATTAATCTAATTTAATCGAACTAATTCTACTGGTTAAACTAGCCAATAATCTCTTTTGCCTTAGCAACGACATTATCAACGTTAAAGCCAAATTTCTCTAAACAAACACTGCCAGGAGCAGATGCGCCGAAGCGTTCAATACTGACTGAGCCACCTTCACTACCAGTGAATCTCTGCCAGCCGAAGCTAGTTGCTGCTTCTACAGAAAGGCGTTTTTGCGCAACTTTAGGTAGTACCGAATCTTTATAGGCTTGGTCTTGGGCTTCAAACAGTTCCCAAGAAGGCATGGAGACGACACGGACTTTCTTGCCATCAGCAATTAGTTTTTCCGCTGCACCAACACACAGTTGAACTTCGCTACCAGTCCCAATTAAGATCAGATCCAATTCTTCAGGAGCGAAACCACAGGAAAGCACATAAGCCCCCTTTGTTGCTTTTTCAAGAGAGCTACCTGCTAAGTTAGGTACAGGTTGGCGAGATAAGGCGATCAAGGTTGGTTTGTTTTGTTTGGCGTCGGCGATCGCAATTTTATACGCTCCAGAGACTTCATTCCCATCCGCAGGGCGAATTACTGTCAGGTTAGGAATAGCTCTTAAAGAGGCAAGAGTTTCAATCGGCTGGTGTGTCGGCCCGTCTTCTCCCTGTCCAATAGAGTCATGAGTCATGACCCAAATTGCTCCTACTTCCGAGAGTGCCGAAAGGCGAATTGCCGCCCGCATATAGTCGGTAAAGATAAGGAAGGTTGCACCATAGGGAATTAATCCCGAACTATGAAGTGCCATCCCGTTACAAATTGCTCCCATCCCGTGTTCCCGTACACCAAAGTGGATGTTACGGTTTTGATAAGCACCTTTTTGGAAATCCCCCAAGCCTTTTAACTCAGTTAGGTTGGAGTGGGTTAAATCTGCCGAACCACCGATTAATTCGGTAACTACAGGAGCTAATTTATTTAAGCAACCTTCGGAATACTTACGAGTTGCCAATCCTTTATCTTCAGGGGTGAATGTGGGTAAAACATCTGCCCAACCATCGGGTAATTTACCGCTCAAGAAACGCTCAAATTCTGCTGCTTCTTGGGGATACTTAGATTTATAGTCAGACATGACCTGATTCCAAGCCTGCTCATCTGCTGCACCCCGCTCCACTGCTTTACGCATATGGCTAAGAGCTTCCTCGGGAATTTCAAACGGTTCGTAGTCCCAGCCTAAGTTTTTGCGGGTGAGCTTGATTTCATCTTCACCTAATGCAGAACCGTGAATACCGCCAGTGTTTTGCTTATTAGGCGCACCATAACCAATGATCGTAGTCACCTTAATCATAGTTGGCTTATCAGTGACGGATTTAGCCTCTTCAATTGCTTTAGCGATCGCTTCTAGATCTGTATTCCCATCTTCAACATGGAGTACATGCCAACCATAGGCTTCAAAACGCTTGGAAACGTCTTCGGTAAACGCCACATCAGTAGAACCATCAATGGAGATGTGGTTGTCGTCGTAAAAAGCAATTAACTTACCCAGTCCTTGGTGTCCCGCGAAAGAACAAGCTTCCCCAGAAATACCTTCCATGTTGCAGCCATCACCCACAATTACGTAGGTGTAGTGATCGACCAAGGTAGCATCAGGCTTATTAAATTTGGCTGCTAAATGAGCTTCTGCTACAGCCAAACCAACACCGTTGGCAATACCCTGTCCCAATGGGCCAGTAGTAACTTCGATTCCCGAGGTGACAAAGTTTTCAGGGTG
>JBDKJC010000658.1:0-3125 GCA_039796815.1 Cyanobacteriota bacterium
AGTTGATACCATTTGTCACCTTGCAACTTTCGATCAAAAGTAACTGTTGTGCTGCATTCATGAAAATGATTAACTGCACCGATGAGATAATCTGCAAAATCAGCTTTTCCTAACTTGTTAAGTTTCAATGCTTGGTAAATAACAGTACGATTAGCAAATTCCAGTTTAGAACTTTGTAGCAGCAATTCGATAATCTTCCAAATTTCTGATTGGGTATATTTGTATGGTTTTCCTCTCAAAACCCAAACCATCTCACATAAAACGATGTTAGAAATAAAACAAGATTCAGCATTATTAATTATTTCTACTGCCTGTTTCCATTGCACCTCGTCATCCTTAGTTAGATATCGCACCAAAACATTAGTATCAAGTCCGATCACTAGCACCCTGGGCAATCGCCTCTTCCATATCTACCAAGGAAACAGCTTTCATTCCTGGACGATGAAGAATACCAGATAAACTTTCTAGAGCAATATTTAAAGATATTATTTTGACCTCACCGTTTTCATCAATCACAAAATCTATTTTACTTCCAGTATCTATATGTAAATAGTCTCTAATTGCTTTTGGAATGGTAACTTGTCCTTTTCCTGTCAAACGAGCTTGCACCATACATAATCTCCTTACTTTTGTTCCTTACTTATATGTTAGAACATTGCTTTGACAAAAACCAAAATTAAGCTTTTTCTATTTGACTTGATATTCAAGTGATCATTTGAGATGCGATCTCCTGACTTGGTGCGATCGCTTTTTTGGATTCACACTTAAAGAGGAAATACAATCTATGTCAAATTAATATTGTTCAACTTATTTAAAAGCGATCGCTTTTTTATTTGATGTGGTAATAATGCGATCGCTGTTTGATCATTAGACAGCTTCTTTTTTAATTGTATACTCAACCAAAATAATCATTTTTCATAATTTGCTCTATCTCAACAAAACCATCTTCAGGAATTTCAAAGTCAAACACCATAGTAGCGATCGCATCTTGATAAATATCAAAATATTCAGATTTCAGATAATTCTTTAGGCTAGGATTTTTCTTGAGGATTCGATTAATACGATTGCGAAAGTTAACAACTTCTTGCTGCCATCCTTTGCGACATCTTTCTACTTCCGAATCCCAGTACTTTAGCTTGAGGATATGCTCAATCAATCGCTGCATATAACTGTCGAGCGATCGCTTTTCTGACTTTCCCATATCGTCGATTTCATCTAACAGATTATCCCAGTCCATATTTTCAAAATCTTTATTTTGAATAGCTTCTTTTGTCTTTTCAATCCAAAGGTTAAAGTCGCGATCGTGTAACTGTTTTAAATTAATCATGATGTTTAATTTTTTTGACAATTATTTTTTTAATCTTTTAACTAAAATAAAAAAAAGCTGAGCAACCATTTAGTTTGTCTCAGCTCAACTTCAATCAATAAAAATATAGATTAAACTATAGTTACATACGTGCCAAAGCAGATATTTTTGATAGTATTTCTGGTTTTAAACCTTGTAGATCATCAAGATATAACCATTTTTCTTTAACTAATCCAGCAAAATCAAATATAATAGTTGAAAAATCACAGACATACTTGCCATCTATTTCATATCTTTTAGTACTTAATAGATCGTGTAAATACCATAAATCTTCTAATTTTGTAATTGAATTAGCGCGTTCTCGAACATTGGCTATTAAAGCGGAGGTTTCTCTTTCATAAGCTTTGTGTAAGGCTTGCTGGGCTATTGTTTCCTCCGTTTCAGAAAGAGTATTTTTGCTGGCTTCTAACATTAAAACAAATTTGAATTTAATACATTTATTCTATCGTCAAAATCGTATCATTAAATCAGTCGATAGCATAGTTTTTTAGCGATCGACTGACTAATAAACTAGTTATTACTAAAGTAATTTTAACGAGCTAGATTGAGTAATTCTTTAGGAGATGCTAATAAATCGATCGCCACAAAGAAAATTTTGTTTTCCGAATTCAGCAAAAATCTCCAAGACATATTCATGCCAACACCCGCGCCAAACCAAGGAGTTTGAACCTTGCCTGTAACTTTAATTTGAGTATAGCCATCTTCTGCTGGTTCTTCAACACCACGCTCGGGAGCTAATTTGAGATTAGGACACTCTTCTTTAAAAAACCGCAATACTGCATCTTTACCAACGATGGGCTTTTTAAAAGGAGGTTGCAACGCACCATCTTCACTAAAAAGTTTGATTAACTCATCAAAATCATTAGCATTTAACAGGTTCATATAGCTCAAGACTGTAGGATTACTCACGCCTTCAATCGCAACCTTAGTTCGCTTAGATATTTCTGTAGGAGGAGCAACAGGTTCACTAACCCTTTCAAAACTGCCCATCTTACCACTATCAAAGCCCATATCTACCACGGTATTACGTAATACGGTGATTTGCTGACCCGAATCTAATCCCTGGAGCGTGGTTAATACTGCATTGGCATTGGCAGATAGTTTGTAACCTTCGGGAATAGGAGCGACAATTCCTTGTTCCATCCATTCTCCTAATCGATACCAAAAACCAAGCTTAATATTAGGAGTCCAAGTAGCGTAAGTACGGCAAATCGGAGTATCCTCATGGTTAGCAAGATCGCACATTATTTGAGACTGTTCTTGAAAACCCATTGCCTTAATTTCTTCAAGGGTAGGTTCAGCAAACTGCATATTGGCAGCTCCTGGAGCTGCAACAGTAATTGTTTTACCCATTTCTAAGTAGGCAAACCAAATCCAGGCTAGTTGGTCTTCTGCACTAAGTTGATTAAATCTAGCTGTCAATGCTGGTACTGCATCAGCAGATAAAGTGTTAGCTGAAAATATATTACGTGCTGAATCAATAGTGAATGGCATAGATGATCTTCCAATAGGTTATGGTGCTATTAGGTTAAAAACATTGATTGTTTAAAACCCCAAGATATATTGTAAACATATATTGAGCAAAATTAATTTTTATTTAGAAATATCAAAAGTTATTTACAAATTTAGATATATATGGTAGACAAATATCTTTATTTTCTGATTCGTAAAATCGCTCAGCATCTTTGGTCGATCCACTGTTTAGCTTGACGAACAGCATCCATAGTTGTCATTGCACAAGGAACAGCCACAGCACAAC
>JBDKJC010000659.1:0-3116 GCA_039796815.1 Cyanobacteriota bacterium
TTCGAGTTCGCTAATTAAACGATAGATTCGGGAAACAGTGGGATCGGTAAAATTTTTTCCTTGGTAAGAATTCACTAAGGCTAAACCTAAACGAGCTTTTTCTGACCACGGATGATGCTGGGTATTATGAGCAAGATCGATCGCCTGTTGAAATAATTCGGCGGCAGTAGATAGTTCCCAAAGGTCAATGTTGTATAGCCCTAAACTAAGTAGGGAATCTACTTCTAACATGCGCCAATAATATAAATCGTGACGGTTTTCTTGGCTGGGTTCGATCTGTTTTTGGCTGTGGCGACTGGTAGCGATCGTTTGTTGTTGAAAAGCGATCGCTCGATGAACTTTACCCGTTGTCCAGTATAGATCTCCCAGGATATTATTTAATTCACTACGATGGCGGTCGTGTTCGATGCGCTCGATAATCTGATGAATCGCGATCGATAGTGGCTCAATGATTCCCAGGCGGTAGAGGGTTGTTCCCAGAGTTAAATACTGTCCCCACTGGTTTTCACGACTGTAAAGAATTACCTTGGCTGCTGCTGCATAATCGGCAATGGCAACATAGTGATAATAAGCTTCTAAGGCAGTTAAGCCATCTTGAATTTGCTTGATTTTGGTAATACTCTGGGTGAGAAAATCAGCAATTTGTTGATGTGCTTGCAACCAATCACCAGTGAGCGACTGTAATCTTAATTTAGCCTCTGCCTGTACCATCGGATGTAGCCAGTATTGACCTTGGGCAAACTCTAATAGGGAACGATTGCGCAAAGATTTAATTATTTGTCTGGGTTGGCTGGGAACATCCCATAGCAAACATAACACTCCCTCTAGGGATATAGTTGCTAAATCTTGATAGCGATAGCAACCCAAACGACACAGTAGTTTGTAAGCTTGGGGATCTAGCTGCTGGAGACGATTAAATTGACTGGCGACTAGATTGGTTAAATCAGTCTCTACTAAAGGATCGTGACAATTTTCCTGCCAATACTGGCTCAAATCACCATCATAATCTTCTTGGACAATACCACAGAGCATACCCATCGCTTTAGCATTACCATTATAGGTTCGATGAATTTGAGTTAATACTTCTCCATAATTAATTTGAGCCACTTGAAAATATTCCTGCCAAGCTGCTAGATCGAGACCAGAAAGACGGTAATGTTCTAAATTCAAGTCTGCTTCACAAAAGCGATCGCGACTAGTAATAATCGTCGTAGACTGTACTCTAGCATCGCCTAAGATCCGCAACAGTTCCAAATAAGCTCGATGGTGAGGAATTAAGCGACCATTTTTATCTAAAGCTGGCTCCAAATTATCAATTAAAATTCCTACAGGACGTTGTTCTAGACATCTTTTAAACCGAGAGAGAGTAACGCCAAATTCTTTCCCTGAATCTTCATTTAAATCCCGCTGTAGCCATTCCTCCACCACAGAAGCCACTGTGACGATATTCGTCGTTTCCTTAGCCATCAAAACTTCTAAGTTGAGAGGAAAATTTTGTTGAGCGAGAAACTTTTGCGCCAAGGTAGTCTTGCCAATCCCCCCTTCTCCTTGTAGGACAATAATTTTCTCGCCGTGAGCCACTAAATTTTGTAAATTGGCGATCGCCTGTTGTCTACCAACAAAGCTAAAATTAGTTTTTAAGCGATCGCTCGTCACTATACCATCTAGTTTCCCTTGAGCAGACTGCAATTGTCTGGTAACTAAACTCCGTAAGTTGCTCTTGGTAACTTTTGCCCCCCAAGCCTGAGAAAGCAATTTCCATAATAATGCGCCTGTATCTTTAGCGTGTCCTTCAGTACAGCCATATTCATCGGCAATTTCGAGATATTTACGACCAAGCAAAACACTAGTAATTACAGCCTGTTGTAAATTAGTAAGGTGCTTATTAGTCTGGCGATAAATTTCGCGATCTACCAAGATTAATGCTGCTTCAACATTCATAATTTACATTAGGCGTTGATGATCAAAAAGCTCTAAGCTAATTTATTCAACATCTTAGATAACTCTAACGGCGGATTGTGCAGCAGAATAGTTGCTCGAGTCAGCTGGAGGTATTTGGGTTTGAGTATCCAAATAAGCTTGTACCTCTGCCTCAGTTTTGCCCAAGCTATACATAATATCCACAGGGGTAATGAGAATAGTCCGTTTTTCTCGAACATGGTTTTTAATAAACTCTAGATCGTAATTCCAATCTAGAAGATTAAAAGGATTAACATTTTTTTTCTGTTGATAAATGTAGTTAATATTGGCTATTTCCAAGCTACTCAAGGTTTGACGATCTAGATAACGATTTAAAGCAATATACCCTGAGTTATTTGATGATCTTGAAACCAAACCATCAGCCTGTAATTGTTGTATCAATTCAGGAGTATATTTGGGCATTAATCCACTTTGCTTTCCTAAATAACTATCATTAGTTAGGCTACAGTTAGTTTGGGCTAAAGATAGACGATCGATAAAATACATCATCTTGAGCAAATGATTGAGGATCATAGGCTGTTGATGTAGTCTCAACAATAAAGCGATCGCTTTTGTGGTTTTATCAGTATTAATAGCTAGATGATTCATCAAAATAAAAATAGTCGTGAATATATTTACGACCAAAGCTTAACCTGACAATAATTAAACTACCAGGTACTAGCTATCAGCTATCAGCAGTAAATAAATTGGCGATCGCCTGTGCTAAATCGTCTTGTTTGACTAGTGATTCGCCGATCAAAACAGCTTTTGCTCCTGCTTGCTTGACGGTGTTTAAATCAGTGGCGGTATGTAAACCAGATTCGCTGACTATCTGAATATCCCGTTGTTCTAGCATTTCTTGTCTCGCAGCCAGAAGTTCGGTAGTAGTTTGCAGACTGACGCTAAAGTCTTCTAAATTACGGTTATTAATCCCAATCAATTCTACTCCAGGGATCTCTAGCACTCGATCTAGTTCTTCGAGGGTATGCACCTCAATTAAAGGAGTCATGCCTAATGCCTTAGTGATTTTAATGAAGTAATTGAGATCTTTATTTTCTAGTACCGCAGCAATCAGCAACACTGCATCTGCACCCTTGGCACGGGCATAATAAATTTGATAAGGATAAATGATAAATTCCTTACACAGCAAAGGTAAA
>JBDKJC010000660.1:0-3112 GCA_039796815.1 Cyanobacteriota bacterium
AATTATGGCTTTGTGGCGATCAAATTCGCAAAGGAGCAGCGTTAAATGCGATCCAAATTGCCGAGTTATTACTGCAAGAGAATTTATTAACAGTCACAAATTCAGCAGTTAATGTCTGAGGAACTAGCTTAAGAAAAATATAGATTGAGCATATTATAATGAGTCAGATCGATGCGTGAAGAACCGTTTGGTAGGGTTATAACGGCAATGGTGACGCCATTTGCTGAAGATGGCAGCGTTAACTATGAAGTTGCCGAAAAATTGGCAGATCATTTAGTGGACCATGGTAGTGATGGGCTGGTAGTTTGTGGCACGACAGGAGAATCGCCGACATTAAGTTGGTCAGAAGAATACGAGCTATTTAAGGTAATTAAGCAGACTGTTGGCGATCGCGCCAAGATTATTGCGGGAACGGGGTCTAATTCCACTAGCGAGGCGATCGCGGCTACTGTTAAAGCAGCAAAACTTAACTTGGATGGCTCATTACAGGTAGTGCCATACTACAATAAGCCACCTCAAGCAGGATTATATGAGCATTTTAAAGCGATCGCCGAAGCTTGCCCCGATTTACCGATGATGCTTTACAATGTGCCTGGAAGAACCAGCTGTAACTTGGAGGCGGAAACTGTAGCGAACTTAGCGCAAATAAATAACATAGTCGCAATTAAAGAAGCTAGTGGTAATCTAGAGCAAGCTTGTAAAATTAGGTGTTTAACCCCCACTAATTTTGCGATTTATTCAGGGGAGGATGCCTTGACCTTGCCGATGATGACCCTGGGTAGTTCTGGAGTAGTTAGTGTAGCCTCTCATTTAGTGGGAATACAAATGCAGTCAATGATCGCAGCTTTTAATGATGGAAATAATCAACAGGCAACCAAAATTCAACTAGAGTTATTTCCCTTATTTCAAACACTGTTTATGACGACTAACCCGATTCCTGTCAAAACTGCTTTAAGGTTGCAAGGATGGCAAGTAGGTAAGTTGCGAACACCATTATGTGAGTTACAATTAGACTTATTAGAAAAGTTAAAGTTAATTTTGCAAGAATTGAACCTAATTTAGATAGCAGGGTTAGCAGTACTCTTTGATTGACTATTATTATAATCAGTAGCTAAAATTTGGATTCTTTAATTAATAGTAGGTTTTTATCAATAGGTCTCGATCGAAAAATACCAAACCTTCTCCCGATTGGTAGCTTGTTATCAGTTAACAGTTAGTCAACGAAAGAAGCTAATTGTCCTAAGTAATAAAAAAATAGTTCAGTTCTTAGAAAGCTCTCTTCAATAGAAATTCTAAGAAGGATTTACAGTTTTTATTGAGTAAATAAAAAAGCGCGAATAACCACATCACAATAAACCACATGAGCAAAGTCGTAAAAAAAAGTAAAAAGTCAACTGTCAAAATTATTCCCTTGGGCGGTCTACATGAAATAGGCAAGAATACCTGTGTTTTTGAATACGAAGATGAAATAATTTTGCTGGATGCAGGATTGGGTTTCCCCTCGAATCAAATGCACGGCATTAACATTGTTTTGCCTGATATGACCTACCTGAGAGAGAATTCTCATCGGATTAAGGGCATGATTGTCACCCATGGTCATGAAGATCATATTGGTGGTATTGCTTATCACCTCAAACAATTTGATATCCCCGTAATCTATGGCCCTCGATTAGCAATGTCTTTGTTGAACGATAAATTAGAAGAAGCGGGAGTTAGCGATCGCACTATCTTAAAAAGCGTTCTTCCCAGAGATATTGTCCAGATCGGTCAACATTTCCGCGCTGAATATATCCGCAACACCCACTCCATCGCTGATAGCTTTACCGTTGCCATCCATACACCAATTGGGACAATCATCCATTCAGGAGACTTTAAAATCGACCACACTCCTGTAGATGGCGAACACTTTGACCTTCATAAGCTAGCCGAGCATGGAGCTAAGGGGGTACTGTGCCTGTTAAGTGACTCTACTAATGCTGAAGTCCCAGGACATACTCCTTCAGAGCGTTCTGTCTATCCCAACCTGGATCGCATCTTTCATGGAGCAGGTGGAAGGATTATGGTGACAACCTTCTCTTCTTCAGTGCATCGGGTCAATATGGTCTTAGACTTAGCTCATAAGCATGGTCGCAAAGTTGCAGTTGTCGGACGTTCGATGCTAAACGTGATTGCCCATGCTCGTAAGCTAGGGTATATCCAGTGTCGTGACGATATTTTTGAACCCTTACGTTCGGTCAATCGTTTACCAGACGAGAAAGTTTTAATTCTTTGTACTGGTTCTCAAGGTGAAGAATTAGCAGCAATGACCCGTATTTCTAAAGGAGAACATCGGCAAATTCGAGTCAGAGAAGGGGATACGATTATCTTTTCTGCCAATCCTATCCCTGGCAACACGATCGGCGTAGTTAACACCATCGATCGCTTGATGATGCAGGGAGCAAAAGTAGTCTATGGACGTAAAGAAGGAATTCACGTTTCTGGTCATGGTGCGCGAGAAGACCATAAGCTGATGCTTAATTTAACCAGACCCAAGTTCTTTATCCCCGTTCATGGTGAACACCGTATGCTGGTGGAACACTCAGGGATGGCTCAGGCAATGGGCATTCCCCAAGAAAACATTGTCATTATTAAAAACGGCAATATCATCGAACTAACAGAAGACAGCATTGGCGTTAATGGTGAAGTACCTTCTGGAATCGAACTTGTAGACCGCGCAGGTATCGTGCAAGACAATGTGATGAAAGAAAGACAACAGTTGGCAGAAGATGGTGTAATTACTGTCGCGGCGGCGATCGACTGGTCTGGTCAACTAGTGGCTGCTCCTGCTTTACATCTGCGGGGAGTAGTAACTTCCATCGAACAATCTTTACTACAACAATTGGTCAATCGAACTGTCGAAAGAATACTTAGCGATCGCTGGAGCGATTTTAGTACAACTAAAGACGGTGAAACAGAAGTTGACTGGACGGAAGTACGTCTAGAAATAGAAGGTGGTTTGCAGCGTTTATTGAAGCGGGAATTAAAAAGTCGTCCTTTAGTAGTATTCATGATGCAAATTCCTGAAAAACAACCTGCTAAAACCACAGTGGCCAGAAGAAGAAAACGTTCTAGT
>JBDKJC010000661.1:0-3108 GCA_039796815.1 Cyanobacteriota bacterium
CTCTGTTACTTTTAACTTACGGTGCGGAAGGTTGGATATATGGCTCTTGGATTTATAAGTTGCTCGAACAAGAAAGTGTCTTAAACAACTTAGTTGAATCTACACGTATTAGCATTCTTTATGGCGTAGCAATCTTAGGAATTGCTTTTTTGGTAATTATATTTACCTCTCCTGTATTTCTCCTGACGGTCGGTTTAAATAATTGGTTAAAATCGGCTGCAAGATCATGGTTCTCAATTTTTATTGGAGCTTTCGTTGTTACGATGATCGTCCAGCGCATTGATTTTTTCGCTCGTTTTCTAATTTTAATCTCGGCAATTTTCTTAGGTAAACTAGATTTACAATTAGCAGGCTGTAATCGTGGACTGTGTTCTGTGATTTTGATACTACTTTGTTGGTTAGGATTTATCGGAGGTATACTAGCTTTTTATGAATGGAATTTATAGGCAAATAGTAATTAGGAGCTAGTTTTGATGACTAAGAAAAAAGGTAAGCAAGAAACAAAAACTAGGAAACTAACCCGTATTGTCACTCTGATTTTAGGTTTGGGTTTTGGCGCTTCAACCTTGGCGATTGGTCTGGGCAGTTTTTTAGGCGAGTCTGAATCTACTAATGTTGCTACTAATGATCCTGATGCACCTTTGACGGAGGAGCAAATTCAGCTACAGGTAACTGGCTATGAAAAAGTCTTAGAACGCGAACCCAAAAATGTCACAGCGCTGGAGGGATTAGCTCAGATTTACATCCAAACCAATCCGAAAAAAGCTATTCCTACGCTTGAAAAACTGGTGCAATATTATCCTGAACAACAGCAATACGCGGGTATCTTACAGATAATTAAACAACGGGAAGCTAAACCAACCTCCGCACCGAAAGCTTCACCTGATGAAAAAACGCCAAATAATTAGATAGCTATAGCTGTACAAAAATAAAAAGTAGGAAAAGTAGGAAATAGGAAATAGTATTTCCAAGATATCCTAATATTTTTACGTAGGCTACAGACAATAGCGATAATATTAAACAAAATTAAAACTGTTGTAAAAAACGTAGATCGCTATTATATAAACGGCGAATATCGTCAATTTGATGTAGCACCATGGCAAACCTTTCTACGCCAAAACCTGCTGCAAAGCCTGTATAGACTTCAGGATCGTAACCTACCGCTTTAAGCACATTAGGATCGACCATGCCACAACCCATAACCTCTAACCATTTACCTTGCCACTGTACGTCAACTTCGGCAGAAGGTTCAGTAAAAGGAAAATAACTGGTGCGAAATTGGACGGGTAAATCATCGCCAAACATCCGTTGCAGAAACTCTTTAATTGTCCCTTTGAGATCGGTAAATTTTAAACCTCGATCGATCGCCAGAATTTCCACCTGATTAAACACCGCTGAATGGGTTGCATCCACAGTATCTCGACGATATACGCGACCAGGGGCAATAATTCTCATGGGTGGCTCATGGTTTTCCATGTAGCGAATTTGTACCGAGGAGGTATGAGTCCGTAATAAGTTTCCCCCAGGTAAATAAAAAGTATCCTGCATGTCTCTAGCAGGATGATCCGCAGGAGTATTGAGGGCCTCGAAATTATAATAATCCGTTTCTATTTGCGGGCCTGTGGCGACGGTATAGCCTAAACCGACAAAGATATCCAGAACTCGATCTACTACGCCGTTAAGGGGATGAACGCGACCCAAAGGACGACTGACACCAGGCATGGTCACATCGATGCTTTCTGCTTTTATTTGCGCCTCAATCTGTGCTTGTAGCAAGTCGTGCTTACGCTTTTCGAGACTGGTTTGAACTTCTTCTTTAACAACGTTAGCTTGAGAACCAACTGTAGGTCTTTCTTCTGGGGGTAATTTACCCATTCCGCGCAAAATTTGCGATAATTCTCCTTTTTTACCCAAATATTTGAGCCTCAGCTGTTCTAGACCATCTAAGTTTTCGGTAGAGGCGATCGCCTTCACGGCAGTTTGGTTTAATTCGGTTAGTTGTTCTAGGATCGAAGTCATTCAGGATAATTAATTAAGTCGGGGTAAAGGTTGAGGCTATAGGGTATTATCTCGCGCAAAGGCGCAAAGACGCAAAGAGATCCAGGAATTTTGCTCCATGAGTCTTTAGTCAAGTTTAATACTTTCTTAAATCGAGCTTATGGCTGGGGTGAAACTCTTTTATTTTCTAAGCCTACCGCATCAGCAATATTGTCTAACCCTTGTTCTTTCAGTTTGGATAATAAGCCTGATAAGACTTGATTAACCATCCAAGGGCCTTCATATACCCAGCCTGTATAGACTTGGAGTATACTCGCTCCAGCGATGATTTTAGCCCAAGCGTCATCAGCGTCAAAGATCCCGCCAACGCCAATTATGGGTAATTTACCGCCTGTTTCCTGATGAATAAAGCGAATTACTTCAGTTGAGCGCTGTTTGATGGGTAAACCACTAATGCCACCAGCTTCATCTTGGATACTCTTGCCTGTCTCTTTTAAAATCTTGGTCTTTAAACCATCACGGCGGATAGTGGTATTGGTAGCAATCACACCAGCAAGATTATAGTCGGTGGCTAACTTCAGAATATCTTTGATATCATTCCACTCTAGATCGGGAGCGATCTTAATTAATATTGGTTTTTGCTGGGGGTTCGCCTGCTGTAAGCCTGATAATATCGGTTCTAACTGTTCTCCTGACTGGAGCGATCGCAATCCTGGAGTATTTGGTGAACTGACATTAATTACAAAGTAATCTGCCACAGCCTGTAAGTATTTAAAGCTGCCTACATAGTCTGCTGCTGCCTCATTTAAAGCAGCGGTTTTTGATTTACAAAGATTAATCCCAATCGGAATTTGGCGGGGTTGTCTATTCCAGGTTTGCCCTAAAGTATCCGCCATCACTGCTGCGCCTAAATTATTTGCACCCATGCGATTAAGTGCTGCCTTGTCTTCTGGCAGACGAAACATACGCGGGCGAGGATTTCCTGGTTGAGAGAGGAAAGTGACAGCCCCCAACTCCGCAAACCCAAAGCCAAAGCTACTCCACATTCCTGCTGCTGTACCGTCTTTATCAAAGCCTGCTGCCAACCCCAGAGGATTATTAAAATCTAAT
>JBDKJC010000662.1:0-3107 GCA_039796815.1 Cyanobacteriota bacterium
AACACTGACTACTTTGATGTTGGGAGTTTTATAGCACTGCTGAATAAAGGTTGTTGCTGCTTGGCGATTTATTGCACTTAAAGCATTACCGACCTCTACTAAAATAGCTTCGGTTAGCCAAACTTCAGATGCAGCTTTAACCTTGGTCAAAAGTTGAAGTGCAGAATTATGATACCAATCTCGTTTGTTGAGTAAAGCTTGAATAAATACGGTGTCTAAAAAATATCTTTCACTAGTCATTAATACAAGCTAACTAGTTTTGTTTGGGACTACCGTACAAATAGCGATCGTGTTCTATCGACCAATCGGCAGGAGCTTCTACTGTTCCAGCAAGGGCTTCTATTGCTGACCAAGCACTTTCAAGAGTCTGAGTTTCTGTTTCTGGTTCAATGGTGATTAGATAACGTTGGTTGGGCTGAAGCTCTACAGGGTTATCTGGACGTAAATATTCGCCGTCAAAGGTGGCAGTTATGGTTTTAGTCATCGATTGATTGTTAATTGTTTGATACCATCTAGGTTATCAGTTTTATCTTCCTACTGTTTCATATTCTTCTTGCGTCTGGTGATCAGCTGTAGTCCTTGTTCATAAAGCTGTTCAAACAGTGCTTGAGAAATGTAACCTCGATCTCCAAACAATTTGCCAATAATATCAGTCGTCATATCTGGCACTGGTTTACGATCGTCTACGTTTCCAGGGGTCAACTTGAAAGCCAATAACTCACCTTGATCGCCTTGCCTAAATTTATGTTCACTGTCTAGTTTAAAATTCTCACACCCCTTAATTTGACTACACTTGACAACTTGTACCTTTTCTTAACTTGTCACCAATGGGTAATGGGTAATAGGTTTTAGCTCTCTTTAGTTACTTGCTAGCCAATCAATAACCAAGCCTAAACGACAAGTAGTGGAGCATAGTCAGTTTTTCAGCTTAACGCCAATTTAGGTTAATACGCTTTCTATCTCTGCAAACCCTCGATTTTAGTCACAAGGTAAGTTTGCATTGTCTTTAATTCTTCTATTCGCTTATCAATCTGTTCAAGCTTTCGACCAAGAATAATTTGTTTCTCTTCAATAGTCAGTTGCTCACTTTCAAAATCTCGAATCCATTCTTGAATTTCAGCTAGGGTAAATCCTAGACGTTTTGCTTGCTTAATCAGCATCAACCGTTCCAAGCTCGCTTCTGAATAGTCTCGATAATTATTTGCTTGACGACGGATTAGTTCGGAATCAATCAATCCCTTTTTCTCATAAAACCTAATCGTATCAACCGAAAGACCAGATCTTCTTGCTAGTTCACTAGTTCGCACTGTCTCCTCTTGACTCTGGAGTATAGTCCATAGTTTACAGTGTCTTTAGTTCAATTAGCTCAATAGAGAAACGAATTTTTATCAGGCTATATGTATGGAAACTTCACAGACTATTCTGATGACTGGCGCAACATCGGGTCTTGGTCTAAATACGGTAAAACGGCTTAGTAAACTACCTAAAATCAACCTTATTGTAGGTGTTCGCAATCCTCAACAAGTCGATCGCCTGCGCTCAATTATGTCCAAAGACCGACTAATTATTTTACCTCTCGATTTGGATTCATTAGATTCAGTACGTCAATTTGCAGCAGCGACAATTAACTACTTGGGGAGCCGTCAGTTATCAGCAATGGCGTTAAATGCTGGTATTCAAATCACAACAGGTTTAGAAAAATCAATAGATGGATACGAACGAACTTTCGCGAGCAATTATTTAGGGCATTTTCTTCTAGTTTGTTTGCTCTTACCAGTTTTATCCGCCAATGGGGTAGTTGTCTCAACTGTAAGTGGTACACACGATCCCAATGATTTCCTTGCTAAACTATTTGGTTTTCGCGGTGGCTTGTTTCCCAATGCGGAAGCAGTTGCTCAAGGTATTTTAGATACTTCCGTAAGCAGGCGACAGCAGTGTTTAGATCGCTATGCTACCAGCAAACTTTGCAATCTGCTTTTCACCTACGAGATGGCGCGCCAAGTCCCGCCAGATAAGGTTCGTTTCTTAGCTTTCGATCCAGGTCTGATGCCAGGAACTAGGTTAGCACGCGATCGCGGTGTAATAGAACGTTTTGCCTGGAAATATTTACTACCCGTATTTGGATTGTTTGTACCAGGGGTCAGTAGTTCCCAGAGATCGGCACGAATACTCTACCGTTTACTTACAGAACCGTCGATCGCTCAAACCACAGGTTTACACTTTGACTACCGATTGAAACAAACGAAAACATCTCCCGATTCGCGACGGAAAGATTATCAAAAAGCGCTATATGAACTGAGCATTAAACTTACTTGTACTGCAATTTAAGGCGTTGCTGATTTGAAGTATAAAACCGAAAAGTAATCTGTCCTTAGCTATCAGCTATCAGCTATCAGCTATTAGCTATTAGCTTTTTAAAATTCCGTTCTCAAACAAAAAATTGAAAATCAGACCTCAATTCAGCAACGCCCAATTTAATAGTTAGATCTAATAGTTATTAATAGTCGATCAATTTATTCCAAACTCAGTTATTACAGGTAGTTAAAATTACTCCAAAGCGTCATCATGAGCAAAACGACGGAAGAGAAAATCGAGGGCATAATTGCGCAATTCGATATATTGAGGATTTTCAATCATTTTTAAGCGATCGCGAGGACGAGGAAAGGGAATATCTAAAATTTCGCCAACGTTAGCAGCAGGGCCATTGGTCATCATCACTAAGCGATCTGATAAGAGTAAAGCCTCATCAATATCATGGGTAATCATTAACACTGTGCAGCGATGATCTTGCCAAATTTTAACTAGTTCTTCCTGCATTTCTTCTCTGGTGATTGGATCTAACGCTCCAAAAGGTTCATCCATAATGAGTACTTCTGGACGAGTTGCCAAAGCACGGGCGATCGCTACCCGCTGTTTCATCCCCCCAGAGAGTTGAGCGGGTTTTTTATGGATCGCTTCGGTTAAACCGACTAATTCTAAATGTTCTAGAGCAATTTCTTTTTTCTCTTGAGGAGATTTATGTTTATAAACTTGTTCGACAGCTAGATAGACATTTTCGTAGGCAGTTTTCCAAGGCAACAGAGAATAGTTCTGAAAAATCACCATGC
>JBDKJC010000663.1:0-3103 GCA_039796815.1 Cyanobacteriota bacterium
TAGCTGAATGCGATCGCTACAGTAATTTATTACAACAGCAGGCAATCGATCTATGTATGTTAGGAATTGGTGACAATGGACATCTAGCTTTTAACGAACCTAGCGTTGCCGATTTTCAAGATCCTCAAGTAGTAAAGTTGGTCAAACTGGAAAATAAGACGCGCCAACAACAAGTAAACGGTGGCTACTTCCCTGATTTAGCAACTGTACCTAGTTATGCCTACACTCTAACTATTCCCGCAATTTGTGCTGCGAAAAAAGTTTTTTGTCTAGCAGGAGGAAGTCATAAGACAGAAGTTGTCAGGCAGACTTTATCCAAGGCGATCGCGCCTGATTTTCCCGCAACTATTTTACGCACTTTACCTCACGCGACCTTATTTTGCGATCGCGATTCTTTTAGCAGATAATCAAAGCGATGTTTGGGAAAAACAAGACGAAAATGGTAAAGCAGTCGCCTTAGAGATCTTGTCTGAGGATGGGACTCAGAATATAATTAACATTTTTTAGTTTTAAGAATGGTTAGAGCGATCGCCAAACCCTTGGAATTCAATAGCATCTGGTGAATAATATTGCCAGTGTTTAACTTCGTCCCACTGTTTTAGACGATAGCGATAGCGTTGACTAGAAATAAAGCCATGACGATTGCGCGCAGTTTCTATCTCAGTTTGCATAACGTGAACGATCGCTTCAGGAAAATCTTCCAGTCCGCCAGCATGGTCAAAATCCAGATGGTAAGCACAATATGACGCACATCTCGCGCTGAAAATCCGAGTTTTTCAATGCGATCGACTGCCGTGTATTGGCGATCAAATTGGATGCGATTGAAATTAATGAAAAAAGGACTAATAAACTTCTGTATAACTACTCTGTGTAACTACTTCGTACTTGTTTAAGCTTATTTACTTGTGTTGCCATCGTAAAAAAGACGGTAATGAATTTGCATCTTTCTAAGGATGTATCGCCTTTATGAAGTCTATTTAAATAAAACATTTTAAAGATAGGCGATCGCCTTCGAGATCGATTACAATCCCAAGGTATTACTTTAATCGATAAACCAAGAGGAATAACTATCTGGAATCGAGATTAAATTTTGATGTAAAGTCTATTAAATACAAAACAATAATTTAATGACCACTGAACAACAATTGGAACTAGAAGAAATTAAAAAACTGATTAGAGATCGCTTTGATAAGCAAGATGAAAAAATCAATGACATCAGAATTGAACTTGCTGGAATTAAAGTTGATACTACGTGGAACAAGTGGTTGTTTGGTGGACTGTTAAGCTTTATCTTAATTTTGTTAAGCGTGATAATTACAGTGGTTTTTAAGTTAATTGGTTAAATAATTTTAGGGATAGGCAAAAATTACCTAAAATAGTTTTAATTCTATTCAAGAGTTTTCAATATATTATTCCACTGAATTTTGTGAATAGCTTGTAATTCTCGATCTTCTTCTACAAGTTTTGAATAATCCTCAACAAATTTTTCTACTGATGCAATTAACCGTAAATAATATTTAAGTGTTGGGATTATACCATTAACAATAACTTGACAACCATGATTTCTGTTAATAAATTCAATTTCGTTTTGAATTTTCATTTCATCTGCTTTGTCGATATGGGCAGTTGAAAATATATAGTATCTTCTGGGATGATATTTTAATATTTTATCTTTTGAATTTAAAATCATTTGTAAGTTGATTGGCTTGCCATACTTAATTTCTATAGCTTCAATGACATTTTTCTTTTTATCAAAAATTTCAATGTCTCCTACTGTTTTAGAAGTACGATCTGATGCGGTATGACTACCTAAATTTTTCAAACTACAACCTTGATATCTTTCAACTTCTTGAACTAATCTTAAATAGATAGCATAAAAAGCTATTACAGGCAGTTTAGAAGCACCAAAAGTTCTATATTTATAGTTAAAATGAGCTTCTAAACAATTTATTACAGTTACTATGTTTAGTTTTTCAGGATTGATTAGTTTAATAATAGAGATTTGATTAGCTTGTGTAACTTGTATTACTTGAAAAATTAATAATTGAGCAATCAACTCTGCTTGAATAGGATTATTTTGTACAAAATCAATGATCTTTAAAAATGCTTCTTTTACAATTTTGTTACTTATTTTGCCATTGTAATCCAAATTATAAGGATAAGGCTGTTCTAAGGAGCGAGTCAACCAACCACTTTCTGCCATAGCAGGCAAACCTAGTTCTTTTAGAGTAGGCGTGATGTATTGAGTATCTATTGTTCTACCAGAAAATCCTCCAGGGAGATTTGATTGATGATATCGAATGTCTTGTGTAGGTTCAATAATTTTATGTATTAATAAAGTAATTAAGACGGTATAAACTCCTTTTTGCTTAGTACAATTTTGAGCAATAGTCTGGATATATATAAATAATTGATTTGATAATGTATTTTTAATATTTGAAGATTTATTATATACCTCTAATAATTTTTGTTTATGGTTCATAACAACAATCCCTGAAATATTAAGTTGTATTGGTTTTGGTTGGTAAAAATTAATGTTATTCTTTTGTGATTTTTGTTTTGATGCTAATAAGTTTTGCTTTTTAATTTGAACCGCTAATTGATAAATCATGGAAATAGGTACAGAATTACCAATTTGCTTATAACACTCTGCTATTGAATTATGTATTTTAAATGTAGCAGGAAAACCCATAATTCTATAACATTCTTTAACTGTTAATTTACGTACTTTATTTTCTTTGGATATATAAATAAAAAATCTTCCAGAAGTTTCTTGAGATGGAATTGTAGGATGAACTCCTTCTACTGAATAAATACGATTTGGTTGATGATGTACTCTTGAAAGATGCTCTGTATTTGGTCTTACGCCTTTTTTCCATGTTGTTTTATCATTTCTATATCCAGCAAAAATTAAACCTGAAGGTTGTTGTTTAGGATTATCTATTAAGGTGTAGTTTTGAGGTTTTAAATATTCAAAATTTCCCTCTTTACAAAGATAATTTTCGAGTTTTTTGATTGATTGATTTATTTCAATTTTATTAAAATCAAATTTTTTATTTTTAGTGGCAAAGATAATTATTCTTTCTCTATTTTGAGGAAGACC
>JBDKJC010000664.1:0-3097 GCA_039796815.1 Cyanobacteriota bacterium
TAAGACACTATGTTCTACTAAAATTATTTTATTGAGTTTATTGAGAATGAACAATCAATAGAGTGCCTAAGACGATTTGTCATGTCAGATTAAACCAATATAACTAAGAATAACCAATTTAGTTGAGAACAGCATGAGCTAAAATATAGCTACCGTTTAGACTGAAGAAAGCTTAAAGATCAGCATTAATATTGAGTATCTTATCAACAATTGAACCCAAGTTGCATCATAGTAATTGTCCTGAAATTTTGCTACAGCTCAAACAAGCTGTCAAGTATTTATAGCCGTACAAAGTTAGAGTAGGGAGGAGAAAGTATATTTATTGCAAAAATGTTCTAACGTTTTTACGTAAGGCTCTGTCTTTTTAAGGCGGAGTACCGTTCACTAAAAAACCGACTAGTGCAAAGACGATGCTTAGTCGGCGCAATAATTGACTCAATTCAATTGCTTTTAGTTAGTTTTTATTGAAGTATTTTTGTGCTTGAGCTAAAGCAGCACTACCAATATTAAATATAGCCCAGCTAGCAGCGATCGCCAGAGGTGCTACTACTATGATTACACGCCAATCCATAATTCTATTTCTCCTTGACAGCTATTAATTCATTTAAAAGGTTTATTTATATAAAACCAGATTTATCTATACTCAAATGTACCAGCTTTCTTAACCTTTTTTGCAGATTTTTTCTCAGCTTCAGGCGCTTAAGAGTAATTGATGGTCAACAAAAAAGGGGAATGAAGATTCCCCAACGAGCGATGAATTTAAATTAACGGTAAAAGTTTCTAAATCAGCATTATTACACTAACTTGAGATTAGGATAGTATGCCAAGATATCATCTGATGATAAAGTGTCGCCGTCTGCTTGGGGTGTCCAAAGGATTTCTACCGCTAATAGGCGATCGCTACCTAAACTACCGATCTGCTGTAGTGCCTGGCGCATTTCATCAGTACCATTAATTGTGGGTAGGTCGAGGTTACCAGTTGCACCGACTATGACTGTAGCGACGATATATTCTCCTGTATCCCCTTCTTTTAGTTGCAGCACACCATCTTTGGTTTCGCCCCCCAGTGCTTTTTGTGATTCGTCGATCGCGTTATTTACATTGGTTAGGGTTTCAGCTGTAAACTTACTACGTTCAGTCAGAGAGAACTGATTAAATTTAGCTTCTGCTGCTTCTAAGCTAGCTTTTTGCGAGTTGCTTGCACCGTAAACCCAATATTCAGGGTGACGTAGTAAAGCCAAAGTGGCTTCCTGCAAAACAGTAGCTCGTCCTGAAGCAGTGCTAGTGTCGGCTGTAAGCGCTAAACGATTTAACTCAGGTTGTAGTTCGCGAGCATTGGCAAGTAAGCCCACCTGTACTTCGGCGACAGAGACGGTAGAAGTACTACCATAACCCTCTTCACTGCCAACTCCTGCGCTTTGAAAACTACGTACGATAAAACTGGCGATCGCAAAAAAGATGAGAATGGAGAATAAACCACCACCACCATAACCAACAAAGGGCAGGAGGAAGGGGAAGCCAAAGCCACCGCCACCATAGCCATAACCAGGAGATCTATAACCGCCTCCATAACCGCCACCACTAGGACTAGAGTAGCCGCGAGACGGGGCGCTGAAAGAACCACCACCAATTCTGCCTCCAGTACGAGCAGCCATGGCATTACCCGCATTCCCCAAGACTAAAACACCAACTAAACTCAGTGCCAGTATTGACTTAATCCAAAATTTTGCTTTAAAAATCATGTTTATTTTTTGCTTAACCATCGTATTTAAAATGTTTTTTTTTAACTTGCAGTAATTTAGTAATCAGTAATCAGTAATTAGTAATTACTCACCCACCACCGACAATGGTGACAATTTCCAGGCGATCGCCCGACTGCATTTTAGTCTCTGTCCAATATTGACGGTGTAAAATTTCTCCGTTGTATTCTACGGCGAGCAGACGGGGATTTAGTTTGAGCTGGGTTAATAGCTCGGGTAAAGTCGTTGGTGCTGCACAGGTATGGCTTTCTCCGTTGACCTGTATAGTTATTTTATTAGTTGCATTCAACATAGATCTAGCTAGAAACTGGGGTAATTACCGTCTAATTAATTGAGCTAAAAATTGGCGCGTTACTTGGCTGGGATGTTCTGCCTGCATAATAGCGCGAACCACTGCCACTCTTTGTGCGCCTATGGTTAGAATTGCATCCAGATTACTTAAGTCGATGCCACCAATGGCAAACCAGGGAACAGGACATTTAGCTTTTACATAGTCGATATATTCTTTAGTCAGTGGTGATTTCCCAGGCTTGGTAGGAGTTTCGTAAAATGGACCAACCCCCACATAATCCGCTCGTTCGGCGATCGCCCTATTTAGCTCTTGTTTATTAGTGGTAGAACGACCAACAATTTTTTGATTACCCAAAAGCTCGCGGGCAAAGGTTACTGGAGCATCATTTTGACCTAAATGTACACCGTCTGCATCTACCGCCAGAGCGATATCAACGCGATCGTTCACAATAAATAAGGCATTATATTGATGACATAACTGGCACAATTGAGCGGCTTTTTCTAGGCGATCGCTATCATTACCGTCTTTATGTCGATACTGTACCAAGTTTAGACCACCTTTCAAGGCTGCTTCTACTGTTTTGAGGATATCTGGTTCAGGAGAAGTTATTAAGTAGAGTGGCGCATTTTGTAGTCTTTGATGTCGATAGCTATTAAAAAGCTTGCTCTCAATCGTGTAGACACGGTAACGTAGCTGTTTACAGGCTACTGCCATTTCTGGGTTATAAAGCTTACTATATTCTTCTAGCACTCTTAATGCTTCTTGGGCACGACATAAGTTTGCCTGAAGCAGCTGTTCAATACTGTCTCGTACTTCTTCTTGAGGATGAGATATATCTGTTCCCACATCACCAGGAGTATCTCTAGCTTGACGTAGTTCCCAACTGTGCCATTGAGCGAGTTCTTGACGTAGCTGTTTACATTCCTCGGCTAGCGGCTGATTATTTAGCCCCAAACGACACCACTCTTCAATGATTCTTAAGCCTTCGCGGGCGCGATCGAGATTAGCATCTAAAATACGGTAAATAGCTTTTTTCATCTAGCTT
>JBDKJC010000665.1:0-3096 GCA_039796815.1 Cyanobacteriota bacterium
TCTAGCGAAGCTGGCTTAACGGCGATCGCCCAATCTCGGATCGATCTCGGCACCGATCATGAACCTGGTAATAATGTCTTTCGCAGTAATAGAAAGTTAGATATTCAAAACGCTACTGACAATGAAATTGTGGCAGTAGGTACAGAAGTTCAAGGGGAAACCCAAGGGGATATTAATTTTGAACGAGGAGCATTTGTTGCCAGTAATATCGATCGCAATCGCTCCTTGCAGGATTCAGCCCAGGATTTAGCTCCTCTGCCTCCATTACCTACTGCTGACGATGCTGCTCAACCTGAGACTCAATCTAAACTAGCTCCTCTGCCACCGCTACCGCCTCGTGGTGATTTTGCTCGACCCGAAGCCCCCACAACAATCGAACCCACCCCAGCCAATTTACCATCGCCTCCTCCTGTAATAGCTAGTAGTAGTGATGACAGTAATGACAGTGATATAGATAACAATAATAAAGAGTTGGTGTTTAGATCTTCCTCAGATTCTGATGATTCTTCCGATCTAGATAATTCTGATATCTTACCAGTACCATCCCCACCGACTGTTAGCAGCTCTTCTAGTACAGCCCCGGTAAAATATAAAGTTCTAGTAGAGGTCTTAGATGACGATGAAGCCGATGAAGTGCGATCGCTCTATCCTGAAGCTTTTGAAACCATTTTGGGAGGAGAATCTTGGCTCCAGGTAGGCGCTTTTAGCAATCGGGACAAAGCCAAACGCGCAGAACAAAACTTGGTCGATCTAGGTTTAGCAACCTATCTTTTAGAATAGATGTTAATTAACTTCGTTCATTTGCCCTAAAGGACGACGCGAAGCTAGTGCTTTAGCATTCCCTTCGGTCACGTAGCTTATCCTTTAGGAAATTTATTAGCTTTTAGCTTTTAGCTTTTAGCTCGACCAACTAACTACTGGACAAACAATTTATAGAAAAAACAATGACCACAATTGTTAAGCACCGTCGTACAGGTAACGAATATATCTTGCTGAGTATTAATGGTGAGACCAACAAAGCCAATCCATCTCGCTTTATTAGTGAGCTGTTCAATCAGGAAAAGTCCGAAGTATCTTGTTCGGCAACAGTTTGTGATGTTCGGGGAAATATTTTTCTCGCTTATGTTGACGATCTGGTGGTAACTGAGATAGATGGTATTAAACCCGCAGAAATTCTGCCTGAAGCTACTTCCGAAGCCTTACCTGAAGACGCGTCCGTGGAAGTCGTTCAATCGCCAGCTACTGAGTTTGACGAGGAAGATTTTGAGGAAGACTTTGAGGAAGACTTTGAAGATGAAGATGAACTTGAACGAGAAAATTCTGAACCAACTGTATCCAAGGTTTATGTTGATGTTGTTAATAGTCTAGATGCACCAAATGAGGATCGTGTTAATGATGATGAAGATTGGATTTAAATCATGAAGCTGTAAGCATAACTTTTTACATCAAAATTTGCTGGACGATTTCTATACACATGAAAAAATAAGCATCTAAATAATAGATGCTTGCTCAATAGACTATCAAAAATATTCTCAGAAATAATATATTTTTAAACCAATAAAATTAACTATATCTAATCTAAATTACTAGGCTTTCATGCCACTTGATGTTCTAACATTGCCCCTAACTGTTCAATACCTTTATGCAAATGTCTAGTAACAGTCATGGGACTAATGCCAATATGTTTAGCAGCTTCTTTACGGGGTAGATCCCAGAGAAATACACACTCTATCGCCGCTTTAGTTTTATCTTCTAGTTGGCTCATCGCTCTTTGTAACTGAAGCTTATCATCTTCTAGTTTACGTTGTTTCATGTAGTTCGGATCGGCGATCGTATCACCAAAAGTAATTGATGAATCCAGCGAAGTATTAACTACTGCATCTAAACTAATCGGCAGGCGATTTTGCAAGGCTAGCTGACACTCACTCCATTCTGCTAGAGGAATACCCAAGCCAGCAGCTAATTCAGTATCTTTAGGTAAACGTCCTAGTTTTTCAATTAAATCTTTACGTAGTTTTTTACCTCTAGCATAAAGCTCTTGCCATCTACGAGGAATTCGCATCATACTACCTTTATCTCTCAAGTAGTGTAGCATCTCGCCACGAATATAAGGAATCGCAAAAGAACTAAATGCTGCTCCTTGTAAAGGGTCAAATCTTTCGATCGCTCTAATCAAACCTAAGTAACCAATTTGTTCTAAATCTTCATAAGGTTCAGCACATTTGCGACATATTTGATGCGCTACTTTTCTAACTAAACCTATATTTAACTCAACTAATTGATTACGTAATTTTAGAGAAGGATCGCGATGGTAATTTTGCAGCAATTCCATGCAGCGATAACTAAGAGTTTGAGTAGCCATAACAAAAAGTTTTTGGGATCGACAATCTATGTATGTGAATCTAAATCTCATTTTCTGTTGAGAAGAGAAACAATACCATCGTTGTTTTACGGAAAAAACTTAATTAAGTTTTTATATTCTCCGAACAAATACGCATCTAAAGTTCGGCTATCTCTTAATTTTATTAGTTAATAAAGTACTTATTTTAATCTTATTAAATACAGTTTTAAGCTAACACAAGTCTTTATTTGATAGTCATTATGACTTAGAAAATTGAACATTTTTCTTGGTGAAAATGCCTACGTTCATTATAATTTTATTAAACAGCAAAAAATAAGAATTAATGGCTTAATTAAAATAAAAATAGGAAGAGAAATTTCTCTTCCTGTACTGTAAAAAATATTTAAATTTGGATTAAGTTATAGATTACTGCGTTTTTCTGTTGAGTAGAACACGCAAGTTAGATTGTCCTAAAGGACTACGTCCTCGAAGGAGGATACCTCTCCGCATATGGTATACACTTCGTTATCAAAAACGTAGTCTATCAAGTATAAAAACTTGTAAGTTATAGTTTGTTCAATTCGTCTGCAAGAATTTCAACAGTTTCCCGAATTTGCGCTTCCGTATGATTGCAGGTAATAAAAAATCTTAACCTAGCGGCATTTTGCGGTACGGAAGGATAAATCATAAACGGCACATTAATTCCTCTTTTAAATAAATTTTGCGATAGCTGAATTGATCTAAGCGAATCTCCG
>JBDKJC010000666.1:0-3094 GCA_039796815.1 Cyanobacteriota bacterium
TTAGCTGCCCGCTCTAGTTTAGACGCTGAACTACGTCATTGGCAGGATGGCAGAAAGATTCTGGCTCGGGATTGGATTACAGAAATTTACGACGAAGTATATCCTCTTGCCAAAAAACGCGGCTTTAGCTGCTTTCTTTCTCCTCTGAAAAAAATTCTCCGTCAAGGAAACACCGCCCAGCAATGGCTGAAACTATACGAACAGGGGATGTCGCCCGTGGATATAATTCAACAAGATATCCAAAACATTGCCCAGCAAGAAAGAGATCTCGATTATGCCGTTTGTCCACAAGCCCTAATTGCCTGAGTGATTACTAATTACTGATTACTAATTACTGATTACTGATTACTGATTACTGATTACTGATTACTGATTACTGATTACTGATTACTGATTATTTGCTCATTGCTCACTGATTAAAATGGTTCGTGTTGTTCTTGTTAATCCTGAAATTCCCCCGAATACTGGCAATATTGCCCGTAGCTGCGCTGCTACCAAGACAGAGTTGCACCTAGTCGCACCTCTAGGATTTGAAATTAGCGATCGCTATCTTAAAAGAGCAGGCTTAGATTATTGGCCACTCGTAAAACTCCACTACCACGAAAACTTGGCAGCTTTTTGGCAAGAGCAGCAGCAAAGAGGGGGTAGACTGATTGCTTTTAGCGTCAGAGGTACACAAAATTATCTCGATTGCCAGTATCAAGCAACAGACTGGCTGGTATTTGGCAAAGAAACTGCGGGTTTGCCCTTGGAAGTAACTGCGGCTTGCGATCGAGTAGTCCGTATTGATATTGCTGAACCCAAGGTACGTAGTTTAAATCTTTCTGTTAGTGTCTCCGTTGGCTTGTTTGAAGCAATTAGACAGTCAACACATTAACCGAATTTTGACCAATTAACTGTATTCTGTCTCATACTAAACTTGTTTAGAATCCAGTTTTAGGTTAATTTACTTTAAAAATAAAAACACAAAATATAAGCGCAATTATCAAGGCAACTAATTGGCAAAGTACAACTTAGCAAAGTAAAACAAATGAGCGCATTTCGCTTTCAACGCAGTGCATTCAATAACACCCCTCAGCATATTGTGGGGTTTCGCCCGTTGAACCCTACAGGACTAATTTCCCGCAAGGGTTGCGTCGCGCGTTGCAAAGCGGTGTAACTTTGACGAAGTCAGAGGAAGCTCCGTTGTCTCACGGCGGAGTCTCTCGGACCTAGGGTTTGCCAAATCTGTCTTGAAAAAATGCTGTATTCTCTTTAAAATCAGACACCAATCTTGATATGGTTAAACTTGCTAATAATATATACTTCCGACTAGGTGTCTTTATGTCATCGACAATGGTGGTACAAACAATGGGTCAAAATCAATTGACTCAGGCCATAGAGTTTGATAATTTTTTAACTCAACAATTATCCAGTGCTAAACAAGGCTTTGATTCTATTCAATCACAGCAACAGCCTATATTTTTCCCGCAAATTTTCAATTTACTTACTTTTCCGTTTAGATCTGACTTAGAAGATTTTTCCACGCAGTTAGATAATCCTCCACCTGCTAGTACGGTTCTTCTGTCTCAATCAGAGCGAACGAATCCTACCTTAAACAGTCAAAAATCATATCTGGCGAATGCCCCAATCCAAGTTAAACCTCCGTCGCTGATTTATCAAGTAAAGCAGGGAGATACCATCACCAAAATTGCTAGTGAACATCAAGTATCGAGTAACGAGCTAATTAAACTTAATCAGATTGCTAACTCAAATGTTATTTTTGTCGATCAAAAATTACAAATTCCCACCACACCGACTCAAAATAATAATAGTTTAAATTCTAATAGTTCGGCGATCGCTAGTTTAGCTCCAACAACTAATTCTCGCAATTTGCCTCTGTCAAAGAGCAACAAGACAAATATTGTCCCATCTGCCGACGAAGATCCCTACATTGCTAATCTTAGAGCAGAAATAGACCAACTGCGCGCACAGTATAAACAGGAACAGGAACAAAAAGTATCCGGTGATGTAAAAGCAGCTAGTTTAGTTTCCGTAACTAACCAACAGTTGAAACCAAAAGCGAAATCTAATCCCGCGCCAATATCTACTACTAAATTAAACGCTAAATCAAATTCAGCTTCGCTACAGAGTAATTTTGAATCCAATTTAAGTAAAAAAAATCTTGTCGCTTTAAAATTGCCTCCTTTGTCTAACTCTGAAGAATATCTTCCTAATGCCTTTGATGGCTATGCTTGGCCCGCTGAAGGAGTCATGACTTCTGGCTATGGATTGCGTTGGGGTAGAATGCATCAGGGAATAGATATTGCAGGACCTATTGGCACGCCAGTTTTAGCAGCAGCAGCGGGAAAAGTCATTGGTGCTGGATGGTACGATGGCTACGGCTACTTGATTAAGGTGGAGCATTTAGACGGTAGTGTTACGATGTACGCCCACAATAACCGAATTGTCGTTGCTCATGGTCAGCAGGTCGAGAAAGGGGAACAGATAGCTGAAATGGGTAGTACTGGTAATAGTACGGGTTCTCATCTCCATTTTGAAATTCACTTAAGAGGTCAAGAGATAGTCGATCCTCTAACCTTACTGAGTAAGAGATAGTAGTTCATGCCCGAAAAGCGATCGCGCTACTATTCTGGAAATAAAAGCAGTAAAATTAGCTATATCTACTATATCTAATTGTTGGGCGATCGCTATTAAAGTTATTAAGTTGAATAATGCCTAAGCTAAGTCTAGGTGCGCGTTTATTTATCTCACACTTATTAGTCATGATGGTGGGATTAGGCAGTTTTATCATCATTGCTAAAGTGTCATCTCCCAGGATGTTTGTTTTCCGTCTAGAACAGTTGGAAAAGCGAGGTATTTTTACGGTTCGCTCGGCTCGAACTTATTTAGTGGAAGGATTTCAAAACGCCTGGAATCGGAGTGCAATCTTGTCGGTAATTGTTGGTTCAGGTGCAGCAGGTGCAGTCAGCTATATTTCTTCTAAACGTATTACCCAACCTGTAACGCAAATGAGGCGCATTACCCAAAAGTTTGCCGCAGGAGACTTAGATGAAAGAGTCCCTGGTAGTGATATTTCTGAACTCAATCAACT
>JBDKJC010000667.1:0-3093 GCA_039796815.1 Cyanobacteriota bacterium
GTTTTTTATAAAATTGATATTGACTACAGATAGGATGTGTAAACACAAAGCGAGCGCCAAATGAGTAATTAACATCAAGCTTCGGCAATGGGGTTTCCAAGCAGCGGCTCAAGCAATGTTAGAACTTCTGGAATATCGTTTTTAATTACATCCCACAGGGTATTAATATTTAGACGGTCGTATTGATGAGCAAGAATATCTCGCATTCCAGCAATATCTTTCCAGGGAATTTCAGGATGTTGTGCGCGAAATTCTGATGACAGTCGCTTGGTCGCTTCTCCCATCACAATAACCTGATAGAGAATGGCAGATTGTTTTTCATCATTTGTTGCTAAAGCAGATTTATCAAGTTCTTCAGCAAATTGAATCACTCGCTTTGCTGCGTTAACAATATCCAAAAGTGATGCTTTATCTCTGCTCATAAATTACTTGGGCTGTCTTCAAAATTTCGTGGCGACGAATCCAATTTTCACTGTTTTCAATGGATTCTCTAAGAGAAATATCTACTTTGCGTCTTATTTTAATTTCCAATTCATGTTTGATTTTGGATAGGGTTAACAATCCCTGACGGGCATCAGGTGCAAAGCGAATGAGGATATCAACATCACTGTCGGCGTTAAATCGCTGGCTTAACACTGAACCAAAGAGAGTCAATTCGGTAATGTTCCACTGTTGACAGAGTTTAGCGATTTCCTCTGGTGTTATATTTAACCGTTCTTTTAATTCAAATGGAAGAAAGATAAAATGTGTAAACATAAAGCGATCGCTCCCTACATCTCTATAAAGTTTATCTTGTTCTATTTTTCTTGGCAGTTGCGATCGCTATCTCCCCCACTTTTTTTCGCTCTCCTAGAAGTAGTTAATTCCCATTGCTTCCTTTACTTCAGTTAATGTTTGAGCAACTACAGCGCGTGAATCTTCTGTACCCTTCCGAAGAATTTTCCATACTTCCCCCAAATCTTTCTGATATTCTTCTCGTCGCTCACGGATAGGAGTCATAAATCCCTCAAGCACGTCGAACAGATACCTTTTGACTAAAACATCACCAAGTCCACCACATCGGTAACGTACCTTCAGCTCTTCCACCTTGTCAAAATCCGTAGCAAAAGCATCAAGGTACGTAAAAACAGGGTTTCCTTCTACCATTCCAGGATCTTCTACGCGAAGATGATTTGGATCGGTAAACATACTCATTACTTTTTCCTTAACAATATCTGATGAGTCTGCTAAGTAAATACAGTTGTCCAAGCTTTTGCTCATTTTTGATTGACCATCTGTGCCAGCTAGTCTCCCAATTGGCGGTACATATGCACGGCACTCCTTCAAACAATCTGTTTTATAGATTCGATTAAATCTACGAACAATTTCATTTGTGATTTCGATCATTGGTTTCTGATCTTCTCCTACAGGGACAAGAGTTGCCTTAAACCCACTAATGTCAGCAGCTTGACTCACTGGATAAACAAGAAAGCCAACAGGAACACCGTCAGAAAACTTTCTTTGTTCAATTTCTGTTTTAATGGTTGGGTTACGATGTAGTCGTCCTTCGTTCACAAGGTTTAAGTAGTATGTTGTCAATTCCATAAATTCAGGAATCAGACTTTGAATGTAGATTGTAGTAAGATTGGGATCGATGCCAACTGCTAAATAATCAAGAGCAAGCTCGACTATGTTTTCCCTTACCTTTTCAGGATTCTCAGCATTATCTGTAAGAGCTTGTGCGTCAGCTATTAAAACGAACTGCTTGTTTCTTTTCTGAAGAATAACTCGTTGGGAGAGCGAACCAACATAATGACCAAGATGTAGTCGCCCCGTTGGTCTGTCGCCTGTTAAAATAATTTCGTTCTCAATGTTATTAAGATCTTTCATCAATACACCTTTGCTAGATTTATATTGTACTATTTTGATTGACTAAGCCTAATTACTACTTACTCTGCTTATCAACGTATCGAAGTGCTTTTGGTTTCCAAGCTGGAGTAGCAAAAATGCTTTTAATCACTTCATTAAGATTTGCCGATTTTTTGATGTGATACAGAATATTGAAAAAATCAACAAAATTAATTGTAATCGGATTATAGGTATTGATATTTTCTGTCAAGCCATAAACAACCTTCTCTTTTTCTGGCTGATAAGTGCCAAATAATTTATCCCAAATCATCAACACTGCTCCGTAATTTTTATCAATATATTGAGAATTTGAACCGTGGTGAACACGATGATTGGCAGGAGTATTGAAGAAGAAATCAAGTACGCCTAATTTCCCTATTTTTTCTGTATGTATCCAAATTTGATAGATCAATATAAATTCACTGGCAAAGATAGTTTGAGTAGGATTAAATCCTATTAATATCATTGGTATAAAAAAGAGAGGATAAAAGATAATCATATCTAACCAAGATAATCGAAATTGTAGAGAAAGCTCGTAATCTGTAGAACTATGATGGGTACTATGTAGTCCCCAAAGCAGTTTAATTCTATGTTCGCTACGGTGCATCCAATAGTAAATAAAATCGGCAACTAAAATTGAACCAATAATCGTCCACCAATTGACTTCAATTTTGATAATACTAAATTGAGATAGAAAGACAATTAGGCGATCGCTGATGTAAATGAACGGGATGTAGTCAATTAACTTCCCTATCCAATCAATTGAATAATTAGAAAGTGTCTGCCAATAGTTGCGCTTTTTTTTGGTCAATAGGTCGAAAAATATTTCTGCAACAACGAAAATGAGCATTCCTTGTCCGTAGATACCTATCCAATCTTCTAGTAAATTAATTTGTGGAAAGGCTTCACTATATAGTTCGTCCATAACTGTCTTGAATTAATGATTAGAGGATATTTAAGTTCTTCATTGTTCACTGTTCATTGTTGAATAGTCTCATCTGGAACGTTGATAATTACCGTATCGCTTACGGTTGGTTTGACATCAGCAGGAATTTTAAAGCTTAGCGATCGCCTTAACTTTTCTTCTTGATATTCAATCGTAAATAAACCTTGGTATATATTTGTTCCTCGTGGAAGATTTAAAGTTTTTTTGCCTGTGACAATACAGCTATCTGTCTTACAGCGATCGCTTTTAAAACTTACTTG
>JBDKJC010000668.1:0-3093 GCA_039796815.1 Cyanobacteriota bacterium
CGGCTTGTGACCCACCACGCCATTTGCGACGCAACCCTAAAGGGTTGCGTCGCACTTCGCTATGATTTTGATGGGGGTCTTAAACCCCTGAAGCTATAAGCTATAAGCTAGTAGCTTTTTGATAATCTCAAATGCGCTCTCTGTTTGTTTAACTGTAATGCTAATTTTATTTCTGCCAATTGACAAAATTGCGATCGACCCAATCTATTCCCACCTCGTTATTTAACCTGATTTTTTTGGGCGCGTCGGCATAAATTTTACTCAAAATACCTGCATCTTGTTCGACAACAACTTTATTCAAATCTAGAAACTGATTTTTCAACAATTTAGCCAAGGGGTTACTTAATTTGCCAAATAATAAAATATAAATTCGAGTTTTAGTTGGTGATTCAGGAACAAATAAATCACATTGAGCTATTTTTCCGAAAGCACTACTACCACGAAGAATAACTAGAGAAGGAAAGTAATTTTCTAAATGAGCTTGAATTAGATTGGGAATTAAAAATTGGTTAGGTTGCTTGAGTTTTTGCCAGAAAGTTTTTGGTCTAGTTGGCATGTCATAAAAAGCTTCGGAATGATAGCCGTTATCAGTGAATTTTTCAAATCTGACTTCGGTAATTTCAAATAAGTCTCGATGTGTACCATTCTGATGATTGTAATCGTGCATTATCCTCAGCATCGATCGCAAATCTGTCTCCACGCTAGTATCTGCGGTTGCACCAATGAATTCATATTCTTGAGCAATCTTGTCTAGAATTTTGGGAATTGGGATTTTTGGTTCGCAATTTCCATAAGACCAAATAAAATCACCTTGGATAATTAGTTCTAAAGACTCTAATTGAGTTACTGTTTGCTGGTTTGTTCCTGGTAAGATGGTGCAACCGTTGTGGTCAAATTCTAAAGCATGAAACGGACAGACAACATTACTAGAGCCATCTGCTTGGACATTACACCAGCCTTCAGATAGCATTGCACCCATATGAGGGCAAACGTTAGATAAACCACTAATTTGTCCCATGGCATCTTGCCAAATCACATAATCTTTGCCGTAAAGAGAAATCTTGAGCGGTTGGTTAATCGGTAGCATCGACCGATGAGCGATTAGCCACGGCGCGCCTTCTAACATAGACATCTTTATTTTCCTCAATTATAAAAATTTGCACGAACAATTCGCCCACGACAACTAAAATATAAAATGTCGTCAGTTTGCGATCGCTAGTATCGAAGTATTTAATAGCTCTAAGCTTAAATTTATAGGATATTTTCCTGATAAATTCCCACAAAACCAGCTTTATTTGATTTAAATATATGACATTTTATTCGTGTTTGTCAAGATGAAAAACCAAAAAACTGCTCTACGTCGTCAACCACAGCAAAAACGTAGTCAAAAACGAGTTGAACAGATTTTAGATGCAGCAGCGATCATTTTTGATCGAGTAGGTTTTGAAGCTGCTACGACTCATGCGATCGCTTCTCAGGCTGATACAGCAGTAGGTTCACTTTATCAATTCTTTCCTGATAAGTTAGCGATTTTTAATGCTTTAGAGTTGCGTCATGTGGAACGAGTACGTATTATGTGGGACAAATTATCTCGTCCTGAGATCGTAAAATTACCATTTGCCGACTTTATTCATACTTTGGTTGCTCAAGTTGAGCAATTATTTGAGCAACCTACTTCGAGAATAGTTTTTATGCAATTTTTTGCTTCTCCGACTATTTTTCGGAATATCGATACCAGTTTTACTCAAGAAGTGATTCAATTTATGGCGCACTTGATACAGGCTCGTAATTTTAAGTTAAGCACTCAAAGAAGCCTGCTCCTAGCTGAAATCTGTGTTAATGCGACAAATGCTCTACTTTTATTGGCTTTAAGAAGCGATAAAGCTCATAAGCAAGTAATAATTACAGAAATTAAGGCTCTCTTGAAAGCTTATTTGATAGTTGATGTAGGGGATGATGCACTTAATCAGACAATTAAACCTCTCGATCGCTTGGTTAGCCTTCACCAGCTTAATTCTCGCCAAAGTTTAATGCTCAACTACGCCTTCAATCACCCTGAAGTTACGATTAAAAACTGTGAGTATATGTTTCCTAATGTTTCTCGACGCACTCTACAAAGAGATCTAAAAACCCTGAGCGATCGCCAATTATTACTTTTCCAAGGTAATACCGATCGACGCTGCTATCGGCTTAACTTAGAGATAATTAACTTGTGACAACTTGCGACAAAAACTAATATAAGAAAGCTATTTTATACATTTTAATCAATGTGTTTGATTGTCTTTCAAAAAATGACGTAATCTAAGCTATTTTTTTGATATTTTTTGCATAACATGAAATTAATTAATTAGTTATCATGAAAGAGTCCAATTGCAAACAACACAAAGGCTGATAAAAGGTTGATAATTAAACCAAAGATTCTGATTAAGCTGACTTGTGATTAAGCTAGCAGATTAATTTTTGTTCGGACTAATTTTATCGCAAATTCCTAATAGTAACTTTGCTGAATTTTAGATTCTCAACAAGTTTTTCGTGGTATATTGATATTGTCAATAATTTTTACTTAATGAGAGAGCGAGAGTTATGTCAACTACTACAGGTTTGCTGCGTCCTTACGGTCATGTCGAAGACAATCCAGTCTTATTAGATAAAAGCATCACCGAGCCAGTTTGCGAAGGTTTCAACGCTGTGTTGTCTAGTTTTCAAGGTTTATACTTGCAATATCAAAAACATCATTTTGTAGTCGAGGGTTCAGAGTATTATTCCCTACACGAATTCTTTGCCGACAGCTATGAAGAAGTTCAAGGACATGTTCATGAAATTGGCGAAAGACAAAACGGCTTGGGTGGTATTCCTGCTGCTAGCTTTAGTAAATTAGCTGAATTATGCTGCTTTGAACAAGAAGCTGATGGTGTTTTTGGTGAACGTCAGATGGTAGAACATGACTTGTTAGCAGAACAAGAGATTATCAAACTATTGCGTCAGCAAGCAGCTCAAGCAGAAAGCTTAGGCGATCGCGCTACTCGCTATTTATACGAGCAGATCTTACTCAAAACCGAAGAAAGAGCTTATCATTTACAACATTTCTTAGTT
>JBDKJC010000669.1:0-3092 GCA_039796815.1 Cyanobacteriota bacterium
TTGTAGTAGAGGGCCATGTCCTGTGGCGATCGTCTTTAGTTCCAGGTTTGCCATGCGTTTGATAGCTGCTAAAACCGAACGAGCATTGGGCTTCATCAAACAGTTGTAGTAGTATTCAAAGTCTGCCTCAATCAGTTCTAAATCCTCATCAAATGTCGGTTCATCGCAATAGTGCAAACCAAAGGCATCGCAAGTATAAAGAACTTGAGTTTTGTAATCGTAGGTAAAAATCGTATCTGGCCAATGTAAATTGGGTGCAGAAACAAATTCTAATTCATGTCCGTTACCTAAATTCAGGCGATCGCCATTTTTAACGATGATATGTTCAAAAGGTTGATGCACCATATCAGTTAAGAACTTAATCGCTACCTTTGCACCAACTACAGTGATCTGCGGTGCTAATGCCAAGATATCTTTGACTAAACCACTATGATCGGGTTCGGTATGACTAATGATTAAATAATTAAGGCTTGCTGGATCGATTAAGCCTTTTAGTAACTCTAGATAAAGCTGACGAAACTTAGCGTGAGTAGTATCAACTAAAGCTAGTTTTTCACCTTGAATGATAAAAGAGTTGTAGGTTGTGCCGTTTTGTAAGCCAAATTCAATATCAAAGCGATCGCGATCCCAATCAAGACAACGAATAGCAGTAGTTTGAGTAGCAATTTCGACAGTTTGCAGAGTTAATCTTGTCGTTGATTGAGTTGTTTCATTGTTGTGTGTGAGTGCAACCATAAGTCAGTTACTCCTAATTACTTGGGTTAACTTTAATTTGGAAAAATTGAAAAAACCTGGAAAAAATTTAGATTTTAGAGAATCTAATTCATCCTCAAAGTGACATAATCTTTGTCCGACGATTTATCACTTATCTAAAATTAATTAGCCTGTTCTATTAATTTTTAAAAATGCTTTTTGCTTTCTTTCTTTATATTTACGTTTAATCTACTATTTTGTAAAATATTTTTTTTTTACAATATTGATTAGTTCAGCTTATAAGTTGATCTAAAAATCTTTGAAATTGTAAGAGTCGACAATAACACTAATAATTCATAGATAAACATCAATGTTTAAAATACAATTAGCATTTTTTCTGAACTACAAGAGTAAATTTAAGTCCCAAGATTATTAGCTTCTATTATGATGAACAATTTGAAAATTAGTTTTATTTTTCGCTTAATATAAGCTTAATTATTTTTTTTAAGTATAAATACTCAGTTAAATATTTTGCTTGAATTTGAATATAAATAAAATATTTTTATTATTCAAAATATAGTTATAATACGCCTAATGTGAATTAAAAGTTATCCTAAAAAGATGATGCGAAGCTAGTCCTAAAGGACGACGCGGAGCTAGTGTGACCAAAGGGAATCCTTTAGGGCTTTAGCATAAGCTTCATAAGTGCTTTAGGATACACTTTTTATTAGTTACATAGGCTTTTTTCAATTACTAAAATAGACATAAAACAATAGTTTTTTTCCTACTAAAAAATTGCTAATCCTAAAGGATATACTTCGTGATCAAAAACTTAGTCGTAGTCTATCGAATTGAATAAGAGGATAGTCGGGTTTCCCATAGGCGTACAAGCCTAATCGAGTTGTTAAAAACTACGATAAATCCGATCAATAAGCAATTGTTGAGATTCCAATTATAAATTCTAATTATAACTACTGTACTCTTAGCCAACTTTCTTGTATGATAAGTTTTATAGATTAAAGGCAATGGTTTTAAAACTATAATTTATTTTTGTCTATGGTTTTAAGAAAAAAACCATTTATCACCTTTATTTTTCTCTAACGCAATTGAACTTAAGTGGCAGCGAAAGAATACATATCAACTGCCAGGAGATTTTATGGATCGATTTTCTCGAAGAAAATTTTTATATACCGCAGGAGCCTCTGCTGCTGGTGCCTTACTGCTTAATGGTTGTTTTGGCAATCCACCTTCAGTTAGAGATCTAACTCCCAAGGTGCAAGCATTGGAACTACCTCCTGACCAAAAGCCCGAAACAACCGCAATTAAACTAGGCTATTTACCTATTTTAGAGTCTGCACCTTTAGTAGTTGCCAAACAAAAAGGCTTTTTTGATAGATATGGCATGACGGAGGTGGAAATTTCCAAACAAGCAAACTGGGCGTCTGCTAGAGACAATGTGGTGATTGGCTCAGCAGGCGGTGGTATAGACGGAGGGCAATGGCAGATGCCCATGCCTTATCTAATTAATGAAGGACTACTGACTAATGGTAGAAAACTACCCATGTATGTCCTAGCAATGTTAAATACCCAAGGAAACGGCATTGCGGTATCAAATGTCCATCAGCGCAAGGGTATTGATTTAAAAATTTCTTCTCAAGGTGCTGATTATATTAAAAGCTTTCCCAAAGATAAAGGACGAAAATTTAAGGCCGCCTTTACATTTCCTCAAGTCAATCAAGATTTTTGGGTGCGCTATTGGTTAGGTGCTAGTGGTCTCGATCCAGATAAAGATGTAGATTTACTAGCTGTTCCTCCAGCTGAAACCGTACAAGGGATGCGAACAGGAAGTATGGATGCGTTTAGTACAGGTGACCCTTGGCCCTATCGCATTGTTGCCGAAGACATTGGCTACATGGCAGGTTTAACTTCGCAGATGTGGAAATTTCACCCCGAAGAATATTTAGCGATTAGAGGAGATTGGGTAGACAAAAACCCCAAAGCAACAAAGGCAGTATTGAAAGCTTTGATGGAGGCACAGCAATGGTGCGACAAACCAGAAAATCGCCCTGAATTGATTAAAATCTTAGGACGCAGGAGTTATTTTAATATTCTGGGTGAATTAATTGAACCTCCTTACAAAGGTCACTATAAAATGGGAGATGGTAGACCAGATATTAAAAGTTTCACGGCGGGCCCTTTATATTGGGAAGACGATCGCGGTAGTGTTTCTTATCCCTATAAGAGTCACGATCTCTGGTTCTTAACTGAAAGTGTGCGTTGGGGCTTTTTACCTGAAGATACTTTAGATAATGCCCAGGAATTAATTGCCAAAGTTAACCGTGAAGATATTTGGTTGGAAGCAGCTAGAGAAGCCAAATTTGCCAATCTACCAACTAGTC
>JBDKJC010000670.1:0-3090 GCA_039796815.1 Cyanobacteriota bacterium
AGTTACAACGAGCAGTACGATATTACGCAATACTTTCTCGATCGCGGAGCAGAAGTAGATGCTCAAGATCCCGCTGGCAATACAGCTTTGATGGGTGTTTGCTTTAAAGGCTATAAAGCGATCGCCACTTTATTGTTAGACTATGGAGCAGATGTTAACATACGCAATTTTAACGGAGCTACTGCACTGATCTACGCAGCTACTTTTAATCAGACCGAAATTGCCAAGCTATTGTTAGAAAAAGGCGCAGACAAAACGGTACAAGACATTAGAGGCAATACCGCCTATATGCAGGCTAAGTTTCAGGGTCTACCTCAGTTAGCTGAACTATTGGAGTGAAGGGCTTTGCTTTAGCTCTTATTAAAACTCGCGCAAAGACGCAAAGACGCAAAGACGTTTATACCGCTTAGTTTGGGGCAAAGATTTTCAAGAAGTAATCAAGCGGATTTGATATTGGCTAATAGCTTTTTAAGGTAAAATACTTAAAATGACTATTTATTCGATTCTAAAGCAAACTAAAAGAGAACTAGTAAGCAGAGGCAATCTTCAGCCAATCTTAACGAGCAACGGTGGTAAAACTCTGGTTTTACTCTGGTCGCAGTTAGGAGATTTTGATAATCTGGAATATGCCTGGTGGCTGGAGCGAGAGTCGCAACGTCTTAAAACGTTAGGAATTAGCGTTAAAGCAATTGGCATTGGCGATCGCAATTCAGGAATTAAGTTTTGTGAATATACAGGTTTTCCCCCAGACTGTTTATACGTCGATCCCACTGCTGAACTACATCGACAATTGGGCTTGTATCAGGGATTAACAATTAAATTTCCCTTTTTATCGGCAAAAAACAGTGCTTTTATCAATTTAATGTTGATGTGCGCGGGTATTGGTAGCCCTGGCACGCTTGCTGAAGTCTTTAGAGGTTATACAGGCGATCGCACTGCACCCCAGTTGATTGCTGACGAACAAGTGGTTGAAGATACACCATTGCCAGCGATTAAAGGCTCAATGTTTAAACTGGCTGGAGGCTCTGGTTTTCAGCGTCCTTTTGAACTGGCTACTCTGCGACTTAGAAATATGACCGAAGTATTGAGCAACTGGAATACTTATGTCCCCGATGCTAATTATTTAACCCAACGAGGGGGGACATTTTTGTTTGATGAGGAAGGGAATTTGCTTTATGAACATCGCGATCGCAATATTCTCGGTTTTGCTGCTAATATGAGCAATCCTTTATCGTTTCTTTCAGATCTAAATTAGAGTTAATTCACATCAGACCGATAGTTACGGAATTACCTTTAAAAGCTTCTTCGATCTTGAGCTTATAGCTTATAGCTTATGGCTTATAGCTAGGGCAAAGCCCTTTACCAAAAACCCCTTTTGCCTGTTGGCATTGTCGTCATCCAGTTAACTTTTGTTTCCTCTAACTGTTCTTTGGTTAAGTTAGTCTCACTCAAATTCGCCCCACAAAGATTTGCGCCTTTGAGTTTAATATTTTTGAAATTGGCACCGCTTAAATTTGCGCTCCGTAGGTCAATTCCTTCTAAATTAGAAGAATGAAACAAACACTTATTTAAATCAGCATTACGGAACATAGATAGCCGTAAATCGCAATTATTGAAGTTAGAACGATTTAAATCTGCCCCTTGAAAATTAACTCTAACTAGCTTTGAATCATAAAATCTAGATTCAGACAAGTTAGCCTTTTGTAAATCCTGCATACTTAGATCTTTCATGCTAAAGTCTTTTCTACCTGCATCATAGGCGCTCAAAATTTCTGCTGCTGAAATTTTCATGGGTTTGGCAGGCACTTTGGTAGCTCGATCGAAGGAAGTTGCCTGACCAGCACTAGTTCTGTACTTAGCTGTTCTGGTATTACTACGATATTTAGAAGCAGTTGCGCTTTTGCCTCCTGTGCGATTAGCAGTTCGGTCGGTTAAATGACTAGAGTTACGGCGGGTTGAACCAATTTTGGTTTTATTAGTGCTAATGTTACTATCTATGATCGTAGACTGACCCAGCATACCTTCCGCTAGTTTATCGCCATGATCTTCTAAATCTAGAGCATCTAATACTTCTTGAGCCGTCTTATAGCGACTTTTAACCGCTACTTCCAGCATTTTAGTCAGTATTTCGGCAAAACCATCGCTGACATTTATATATTTGAACCAGTTAATGTCCCCAGTAATCGGGTCACATTCCATGTTCTTTGGTGCTTTCCCGCTCATCAAATACATACAGGTAACACCCAAGGCATAGATATCACTAGCGTAAACAGGACGCATTGCTAACTGTTCGGGAGGAGCAAACCCTGGGGTGCCGACAGCAAAAGCAGTTAAAGCTGTTTCATGAGCAGCCACTGAGTCCACCTGATTTTTAACTACACCAAAATCAATTAAAACTAGTCGGTCGTCTATTTCGCGACGAATAATATTTGCAGGCTTTATGTCTCGATGAATTACTTTTTGGATGTGAATATCACGTAAAATAGTCACAACTTCTTTCAGTACCTGTTTGGTTTGCGCTTCGTTTAAGACTCCATTTTTCTTAACTTCTTGCTGGAGATTATCACCCTTGACAAATTCTTGAATCAAATAAAATTGCTGACGGTCTTCAAAATAATCTAGTAGTCTGGGTATTTGAGGATGATTTCCAACTCTACCAAGAGTTCTGGCTTCACGCTCAAACAACTCCCGTGCCATGGTCAAAAAATTAGGATTATCGGTATTAGGTCGCAATTGCTTGATTACGCACAAAGGCTTGCCTGGAAGGGAGAGATCGGCTGCCAAAAACGTAGCTCCAAAACCGCCTTTCCCCAAACCTTTGACTAAATGGTAACGACCATGTAACAAAAGTTTAGCACCACAAGCTTCGCATAGTTTGGATTTGGGATGATTGATCGGTTTAGGACAGGATGGGTTTAGGCAATAGCTCATTCAAGGTACCGACAAGGCTCTGTCTAATGAATATGTCAGGAATTAAATCTGCGAACTAGCTGAATTTTAGGTTTAAAACTCTTGCTTTCCCGCTATTTTTTACCCAGCATATCCTACATTTTTTAAAAACCTAATAACTACATCAATACTTCTAATATA
>JBDKJC010000671.1:0-3089 GCA_039796815.1 Cyanobacteriota bacterium
TTTTCCGTTGGGGTGGCATTTTCGCGATCGCTTCTAAGTAGAGGTGCAGAAACAGATTCAGATAACCACGATCGGTCTGTCTCTCAATCTAACAAGCAGCGGACTATAGCCTGGAAAGATACTATGGCAGATCTAGTTGCTGCGATAATCGGCTCTTTGTTTGTGGCTTTTAGCATTGCACCAACTGATGAAATAGATATGCTAGCCGCCTCAGCCTCTTCTGGTTGGCTACTGATTATTATGCTGACTTCGTTATTAATCTCTTATGGTATTGTCTTTGCCTCAAAAATTACCAATTATCAAAATCGTCTTCAACAATCTGGAATATTCCAGAGTCCTAAGAGCGAGACCATTATGTCTTATTTAGTATCTTTACTAACAGGAGTACTAATCATGTGGTTTTTCCACAAGCTAACTTTTAGCGACCCGTGGTTTATGTGGCTACGTCATGGCATAGTATTAGGTTTACCTGCCTGTATTGGTGGTGCTGCGGGACGTTTGGCAGTTTAAAGTTTAGTTTAAAGTTTTAAATCTTGCACTCAGTCGCCTGCGACATATTTAATTTAATTTGATTTAATTTTATTTTATTTTATTTTATTTTATTTTATTTATTCCTTTTGGTTTTCCTATGTCCAAAAATTATCCCAAGCGATCGCTAGCTGAAAAAGTTAGCTTGAGTATTTCATTGTTCTTGGTAAGTATCATTGTGGTTTTGATTTGCTACACCTGGATTACGGGAGATACAAATCCGCCAATTTTATCTGTATCTACTTCCAAAATCAGACAGGTCAATCAGCAATATTATGTCCCCTTTACCCTCACCAACTCTGGGGGAAAAACTGCCAATTCAGTTGAAATTATAGGTGAGCTTGTTACTCCAGAAACAACCCAAGTTGGTCGACAGGAAGTTGATTTCTTATCGCGTCAAGAAACTCTGTCTGGAGAATTTATTTTTGACCAAGATCCCCAAGCAGGTAAATTAACCGTTAGAGTAGCTAGTTATCAAGAACCATAACAATGAGCAATGAGTCCTAAAGGATATGCCCCAAAGGATTCCCTATCGGTCACGAAGCGGTATGGTTTACCATTAGCTCGCAAGCTCGCGTCACAATGAGCAGTTATTATTTGTATTTGGGGTATGAGTTTTAGTTGATTTGAATCCGACGAAAACGAGCTTGAACCGCTAAATATATAGCATAGGATAATAGCCCAAAAGCCATTAAAGTCAATAAAGCTTTCCCAAAAGGTTGTTGGGTTAAAGTGTATAACACGCCGTCTAATCCTTGAACTTTCTGGGGGTTATATTGATGAGCAGCTTGCAAGACAAAAAAGCCAATCATATAGCGATTAAGATTAACAATATCTTACCAAAAGATTGTTGAGCGATCGCCTGTAAAGCTCCAGTGGTGTCAGTCGTTTGACCGCCTACGCTAAATGCTGCTAGTAATGCCAAAATTGCGATCGCTCCATAGACAAAACCCTTGGCAGCATAGCCAAATCTTGCTAACTTTTCCATTATTGTTAATCGTATTAATTATAAACATGCTTCAAATTTTCTTAAATTAATACAGATCGAACATCTATCTAAGGTAAATGTATTTGAATTATTGAGAAATATATTGGATTAAATTACTAAGTCGAAGAGCAACCTATTTCTAGAGGTAGATGTATTAAAATTGATGCCAGTTTTAAAATAATGCAAAAATTTAGTTGAAAAAGAACTGAACTAAATGAACTATAAATAGTTGATATATATACCTAATAAAGAAACCATGGGAGAAATGAGACCCCAAGCCACTACGGTACAGCTTTTAGATCCAGGAAACTAGTTAGAAATTAAGGGCATTGAATAATATTTTATATTTTATCCTGGTGGCCAACCCATAAAGCGATCGCCAAGTAGATGTAGATGTAGATGATCTACAGTCTGTCCGCCATCCGCACCATTGTTAATCACGACTCGATATCCGTTGCTCAGATTTTCCTGTTGAGCAATCTTTTTGACTGTCATCAGTAAGTGTCCCATCAGTGCAGTATCCTCTTGAGCTGATTCTGACAGGCGAGGAATCGGCTTTTTAGGAATAATTAAAATATGGGTTGGTGCTTGGGGATTAACATCTCTAAAGGCGAGAGTCAAATCATCTTCATAGACAATATCAGCAGGAATCTCGCGACGGATAATCTTGCCAAAAATAGTATCTGTCATAGCTATCTCTCAAAATAAGGCGATTAAGTAATTAATTTAATACTCTATTGATATAGGGCAGTTGGCAACTAGCAACTAAATCGGTAATGGAATCAGCACTATCCTCTTTTTGATATTCTTTCTGGGTAGCTCTCGATTGCTTTTGCATGAGCTGTTGCCAAAAATCGCTGGTTTGCGCTGGCTCTAGTTGCTGAAGTGCCGTAAGTAAAACCATAGCCTGTTCTAATAGCTGTTCAACATTAATTTCCTCATATTCTGGCTGGTAGTCGCATAATCTTCTCACCGCCTCCCCCAGAAGAATAATTGCCCCTCGCAAATTATCATTACTGAGATGATAGCAACCCACCGCCACCTGCAAAATTCCCTGATAAAAACGCTTATCTGCTTCAGGAGCATCAACCCAAATTGCTTCTAAAGTATCGTGACAGGCATAAAACTGCTGCTGATTAAATTCATTAATTCCTCGTTCAAATTCAGGGGAAGTAAGCATCAAGTTTTTTTCTAGTTATTGGTAAAATCTGGGGACTTGTAATTCCTCAGTCTATTTCACTACAAAGCTGATTAATCTGTTCAGTCGTGATAGATTGGGTATTGCTAGCAAAGGCGTTATCTGGAGTCAAAAATAGCATACAGTGACATTTTTTTTCTTCTCGCATCGGCACACAAGGACAGTTCCAATAAGCTTTTTTAACTTCTGCTGTCTTGTCTTGATAGTGGCGACAAGGGCAAAGAGGAGAACCTAATTCCTGCTTATGTTCTGCTAATCCTTTAATTACGGCAGCAGTAACGGATAAATTGCTACAAAAGTAAGTATCTGTGCGTTGAGCATACTTTTCGGCAAATTTTCTCATTGATTCTAGAGTTTTGTCAGAACTTTGACCTG
>JBDKJC010000672.1:0-3087 GCA_039796815.1 Cyanobacteriota bacterium
ATCGCACAGGTGATATTGGTCGTTTAAACCCTCAAGGTGACTTACAAATGTTAGGACGAGAGGATAATCAAGTCCAAATTCGCGGAATGCGGCTTGAATTGGGGGAAATTGAGTCTTGTCTATGCCTGCATCCAGCTATCAGCAACTGTATAGTAATAGCCAAAGAAGATCACTTAGGAGAAAAGCAGTTAGTCGCCTATTTAATTGCTCAAAACCAGCCTGCTACATCGACGGCGCTGCGAAATTTTCTCCAGAAAACTTTACCTCAGTATATGATTCCGTCTCATTTCGCTTTTATTGCCGAATTTCCCCTCAACCCCAATGGCAAAGTAGATCGTCGTGCCTTATCTGCTCTACCACTTCAGGTAAATAACCAACTTATTATCGCTCCCCAAACCGCAACTCAACAGCAACTAGTCAATATTTGGCAAGAGGTTTTAGGTCTTGAGTCTATTAGTATTAAGGATAACTTCTTTCATTTAGGGGGACATTCCATCTTAGCTGTAACTCTATCCCACAAGCTGGAACAAACTTTTGCGATTAAGTTACCTTTTGGGATAGTCTTCCAAATATCTACTATCGAACAACAGGCTAGTTTCCTAGAAGAGCAAGGAAACCAACCTTGCTCAACATTAGTGCCTATTCAACCAAAAGGAACGAAGCCACCCCTATTCTTATTTCAAGGTATTGGTATTTATTATCCTTTATCATCTCAGTTAGGTGAGGATCAACCAGTCTATGGCTTGGCAATCGAAATGATTGATGATTCTGAGCATTGGTTAGATCGGGTTGCAGATTTAGTAGCTCTCTACATTCAAGAAATCAAAACTCTTCAGCCTCAAGGTCCTTATCATCTAGGAGGTTTATCTTTTGGTGGCATGGTAGCTTTTGAAGCGGCTCAACAACTTCAATCTCAAGGTGAAGAAGTGGCTCTTTTGGCTTTATTTGATACTTGGGATCCCAAGGCTTATAAGATACATCCTCTTCATAAAAGATTGTTAACTCATGTACGAAAATTTTCTCACTCCCCTGTTAACTATCTATTTTCTAAATTGACCAATACAAATAAATTGCTCAAGCTGAGACAAAAATTTACTTTAGATCCAGCTCAGAAAAATCATCAAGAACAACAAGAGAACCGATTAGACCATGTTCCCCAAATATATTTAGAAGCACAACAAAATTATATTCCCCAGATATATTCGGGTAAAGTCACTGTCTTTAAAGCCATGGAAGAGTATGAGGTGATGTCAACATTTGGCGACTTTGAGGCTCAATTTGGCTGGGGTGATTTAGTGACTGGAGAGTTAAAGATTATTAATATTCCTGGAGATCATTTTGGAATTTTGCAAGAACCGTATGTAGAGACATTAGCTAGAGAATTAAAACGTTGTTTGGTTGTGGCGCAAAAATAGTAGTGTTCTAGATAAAGGGCTTTGCCCTAGCTATAAGCTATAAGCGCTAGCAAGTGAAACCCTACAAAATCTTTTAATTGTTGGGTTTTGTCCCTCAACCCTACTAGCGTGTCTAGATTAATTTATTGGGTATTAAAAATAGTTTCAGCCCCTAACCCCCAAGCTTGGGGGAATCAGCCTAGCATTTTAGCCTAGACGTGTAGTACTTAAAAATCGGCACTCAAGGGAGTTCTGGGGAAAGGAATGACATCGCGAATATTAGTCATTCCCGTCATAAACTGGACTAATCTTTCAAAGCCCAAACCAAATCCTGCATGGGGTACTGTGCCATAACGACGTAGATCTAGATACCACCAAATATCCTCAGCTTCGATATTCATCTCTTGGATTCGCCTTTCTAGGACATCAAGACGCTCTTCTCTTTGTGAACCACCAATAATTTCGCCAATTCCAGGAGCGAGGACATCCATGGCGGAGACTGTCTTTTCTCCTTCATCTAGGCGCATATAAAAGGCTTTAATATCTTTAGGGTAGTTAGTGACGATCACGGGCTTTTTAAACAGCTTTTCCGCTAGATAACGTTCATGTTCAGACTGAAGATCGATACCCCACTCAACAGGATATTCAAATTTCTGATTTGCTTGTTCTAATAACTCTACCGCCTTGGTGTAAGTAACTCGTTCAAACTCATTATTGATAATATTATCGGCGTTTGCCAAGACAGATTTATCTACCCACTTGTTAAAAAATTCCAAGTCGTCAGCGCAATGTTCTAAGACATACTGGAAAATATATTTAAGAAATTCTTCCGCCAAATTTTGATCTCCTTCCAAGTCGCAAAAAGCCATCTCAGGTTCGACCATCCAAAATTCTGCCAAGTGACGGGAAGTATTAGAATTTTCCGCCCGAAAAGTTGGACCAAAAGTATAGACATTTTGAAACGCCATTGCCATTACTTCTGCCTGTAGCTGTCCACTAACGGTAAGGTAAGCTGGTTTACCAAAAAAATCTTGAGTATAATCTACTTCGCCCTGGTCGTTTTTTGGCAAGTTATTGAGGTCAAAGTTAGTCACGGTAAACAATTCCCCTGCACCTTCACAGTCACTAGCGGTAATAATCGGACTATGAATCCACAAAAAGTTTTTCTCTTGAAAAAACTGATGAATTGCCGTAGCACAGGCATTTCTCACCCGAAATACCGCCCCTAAAGTATTAGTGCGCGATCGCAAGTGGCTAATAGTGCGTAAAAATTCAAACGAGTGACGTTTTTTTTGTAGCGGATAAGTTTCAGGATCGGCTGTGCCGTAGACAATTACCGAGTCCCCTTTAAGCTCAATTTTTTGTCCTTTCCCCGGTGACTCCACTAGTTTACCCGTAATTTCCACAGAAGCCCCTGTAGCAAGCTGTCTAAGAAGGTTCTCATAATCTGGTAAATTGGCATCGAGAACCGCCTGTAAACCCGCCAAAGAAGAGCCATCATTAACTTCGACGAAAGCAAAGCCTTTTAATTCTCTTTTGGTGCGTACCCAGCCTTTGATCGTTACTGGTTCATCTGGTTGACCATTTTTTAAGATGTCTGCAACTCGTCTAGTTACCATATAGCCTCAAATTCATGGATGATATCAGGATTATTTTATCAATAAAAGGGCGAAGCCCTTAGCTGTAAGCTATA
>JBDKJC010000673.1:0-3082 GCA_039796815.1 Cyanobacteriota bacterium
GTGCTTGACTCTCTTTAGTTGGCAAAACGGGCAGATCAAGCACCTGGGGCGACCCCAGGTGACTTGCCCTCATGTGCAAAAATTTTGCACATTTATCGATTAGGTTATCGTAAACTATAGCAGCTTCAATTAATTGGTAGGGACGACGGCGAGTATAGTTAAAGCGATCGCGACAATAATCTTCAAAGGTAGGGTGAGTAGTCCGATAAAGCCTACGATCCCGTAACTGCATCAACGCCATCCCAGCCTCGTAAAAAGCCCGTTCGACTTTTCTTTCTAAATGTAGGCGATCTCCCTCTTCCTCTGTAGTCAGGGGAGCGATGGGCAATACTGCTAGTTCACTACTTTTGCTTGAAGCAGATTTTCTGATCTTTCGCCATTGCTTTTTGTCACGCGCCATCTATTGCTTCCGTGATGATGCTTAAATTATTTTACCTCGATCGCACCGTTAAGGGACTCACCAATCGACACTCAATAACGAAGAACTAGGGTAAAACCGCCAAAATAGCTCTTGGAAACGTGAATTCTCAAGAGTATTTTTCGGTTCTTATTAGGATTGTACTTGATTATTTATGTCATAATTAGCATACTAGTATAATGAGTACTAATGAAGTTAAAAAACCTGTTGTTTGGCTAGGAAACACCCTAGATGAGTTGAGGCAATTTCCCGATGATGTGCGAGATGAAATGGGCTATGCTTTATATTTGGCGCAAATGGGCGATAAACACCCGACTGCAAAGCCTTTAAAGGGTTTTAGTGGTGCTGGAGTTCTAGAGATAGTTGATAATTTTGACGGGGACACCTACAGAACAGTTTATACAGTGAAGTTAGCGGGAGTTGTTTATGTACTTCATGCCTTTCAAAAGAAGTCAAAGAAAGGTAGATCAACACCAAAACAAGATATTGATTTAATCAAGCAGAGACTAAAGCAAGCCAGAGAAATTAATCAAGCAAACAAATAAGAAGGTGTAAAAATGAGTGAAGAAATAAAAGTACAGGTTGGTAGCGGTAATGTATTTGCCGATTTAGATTTACCCAACCCAGAAGAACGATTAATTAAGGCTGAATTGGCGCGAAGAATCAGTGAAATTATTCGTCAAAGAGCTTTAACTCAAGTTGAAGCAGCCGAGCTATTGGAGATTGACCAACCGAAAGTGTCGGCTCTAACTAGAGGAAGACTTAACGGTTTTTCGACAACTCGACTTTTTCGTTTTTTAAATGCTCTAGGGAGTGATGTTGAAATTGTAGTTAAGCCAAAACCTGAAAGTCGTCTGATAGCTACAATTACTGTTATTGAAGATTAAAAAAAGCTCGGGAAATGGGAAAATAAATAGACCTATATTAAAACTCTATAATGAGCTACCTGCTCTATTCTCAAGCAGCACAGCACGGACAGCTCACGGGTTTGAGGCAACCTCAAACCCCGTGTCCTCTAAAGCTACATGAACCAGTTCCCGTTACTCTTCACCCTGCCGCAGTTTATCTCAGTTCGTTAAGTGAAGGGTCGCGTCGAGCCATGTTGTCTTCCCTCAATGCGATTGCTCGTCTGTTAACCGAGGGAGAATGTGATGCTTTTTCCCTAGATTGGTCTAAATTACGCTATCACCACACCGCAGCCGTAAGAACCGCCCTCAAACAAAGACTTGCTCCTACCACCACTAATAAAATGTTAGTTGCTTTGCGTCAAGTACTAACGGTCGCCTATCGTTTGGATTTGATTGAGGCATCTGATTATCATAAAGCAGTCGATATTCCTAATGTCAAAGGAACGGGTCAACTCAGAGGCCGCGCTTTAAATACTAGAGAAATAGAAAGTCTAATTGAATGTTGCTACGAACAAGGAGGTGCGATCGCTATAAGAGATGCTGCGGTGATTGCCATTCTGCGTTGTGGCGGTATTAGGCGACAGGAAATAGTTCAATCGAATCTCGATGATTTAGATTTAGCAACAGGAGAATTAACCATCCGTCGGGGAAAAGGAGGTAAATTTCGCCTTGTATATCTGACCACAGAAGCTATAGAAATGATTGAAGATTGGCTCGAAGTTAGGGGAAATTTGCCAGGAGCATTAATCTGTCCAGTGAACAAGGGAGGTAAGGTAATTTTACGTCACTTTGCCAGAGATGGAGATGGGATATATAAGCTGGTTAAAGCTAGAGCTTTAAGTGCAGGAGTCAAGCATTTTTCTCCTCATGATTTTAGGCGTACTTTTTGTTCCGATCTCTTAGCAGAAGGAGAGGATGTGTTTACGGTGCAGGAATTAGCTGGTCATGCTTCTCCTGTTACTACTGCTAAATATGACCGTCGTGGTGAAGGCAGAAAACGTCGCGCAGTCAAGCGCTTAAAGTTTAGGTAAAAATTCTAATGGTTTATCCATTGGTAGATGCCGATAAGCTTCCCCTGACCAAGGTTCAATCAAATTTTGCAGCATTAATTAGTAGCCTAATCCCTCATAGTCATCAGCTAAAACAGCGATTACTCGGTCGTATTCCCCAAAAGAGATACTGAGAACTATCTTCTATTTATTAAGCAGTATATTTCTTATTTTGGCAACTATTCCAGACGGCGATCGCTTGGCTCAAATAAATCCATCGTCGTACCGATAATTTTTATCCTAAAGGATACACTCAATGCGATAAGTGCAAGCCCTAAAGGACTCCCTAAAGGGTACCGCTTCGCATAAGCTTCGCGTCGCACTTCGTTATTCCATTCCCTGCAATAACCTGGCTATCTGTTCTGGTGCAGGAAGCTGATCTTTTAATTCTTGAGGTAAAGTTGAAACAATTTGATAAGTGGAAATTCCTATTGGCTGATTGGATTCTTTGAGAGCATATTCAACAATAGTTCTCTGCTTCGATTTACAGAGAATAATTCCTATAGGCGGATTTTCGTCGGGCAACCGAACTAAATCATCAAGTGCTGCAAGATAAAACTGCATTTTTCCCACATACTCTGACTTTGTTGGCGAAGTTAACAAAAGAGAAACATTCGCGAATAAATATTAATCAGGAGCTAATGCAGCAAATCGTGAAGGGACAGTTCCGAGGCTAGAAGTTCCACACCACCAATCCCAAACCCGAA
>JBDKJC010000674.1:0-3078 GCA_039796815.1 Cyanobacteriota bacterium
CAGAAAACTTGAAAGATATCAAAGTATATTTGCTGGGAGATATCGAAATTGCTGCTTATATTTTAGGGACAACTGAGCATTTGGCGATCGCTGGTTTGGCTACTCGAATAGTTGCTACTTAAACTAATTGCTACATGCAAACAAAGGATCGGCATGACAATATCCGATCCTCGCTTCATTTATTTTCTATCTATATCTAAAGGTAGATTATTTTATTGGTCTAACGGATGTATTCTTTTAATATGCTGTTGCGGTTGGGGTGACGCAATTTGCGTAATGCTTTAGCCTCGATTTGACGGATGCGCTCGCGAGTAACATTAAAAATTTGGCCGATTTCCTCTAATGTTTTCATCCGACCATCATCTAAACCATAGCGCAGACGCAAAACATCGCGTTCACGAGGACTTAGAGTATCTAATACGCTCTCTAGATCTTCCCTTAGTAGGCTTTTTGATACCTGATCTTCTGGAGTTTCGCCATCAGCCTCGATAAAATCGCCCAAACGAGAGTCTTCTTCTTTACCAATGGGAGTTTCTAGGGAGATAGGTAATTGAGCTGATTTAGCGATAAATCTAAGCTTCTCAATGGTCATTTCCATGCGAGTTGCAATTTCTTCTTCAGTAGGCTTGCGACCTCTTTCTTGAGAGAGTAATTTAGTAGTTTTTTTAATCCGAGAGATGGTTTCATAAAGGTGAACAGGAAGACGGATGGTACGAGACTGATCGGCGATCGCTCTGGTAATTGCCTGTCTAATCCACCAAGTAGCATAAGTAGAAAATTTATAACCTTTTTCATGATCGAACTTTTCAGCGGCTCTAATTAGACCAAGAGAACCTTCTTGAATCAAATCCTGGAAAGATAAGCCACGGTTCATGTATTTTTTGGCGATCGATACCACTAAACGGAGGTTCGACTGTACCATTTTGTCTTTAGCTCGGCGGCCAATAAATAAGCGACGGCGGAATTTACGGTATTCCATGTCTACTTCTCTTGCCCATTCTTCATCGGTAGCTTCTCTACCCAGACCATCTTCCAGACTATCTTTTAGTCTTTCTAGTTCTAACAAGTCGGCAATCTGACGCGCTAACTCAATTTCTTCTTCTGCTCTTAGCAGTCGGATGCGACCAATTTCTTGGAGATAAATACGAATAGAATCTTCAGTGTAAGGCTTTTTTCTGCCTCGTTCGGCACGCTTGGCGGTACTGGCTTTCTTTTTCCCTTTGGCTGCTGATTTTAGTTCAACGCTGTCTTGATTCTTGCTGCTATCTTCATCGATTAGGCTCTCCCAATCGTTTACAGGATTGGCGATCGTTGCTAGGACTTGATTAGCTTGGGTCATGCCGTTTTCCTCTTGCTCCTTCAGTGAAAAAATAATATATAGTCGTTTTAGTTAAGTATAGTTAAGCTCGGGCCAACTATGTGTCTAATTACACTTTTACTGGTCTTGAGATTATGAAAGCTAATTTTCTTGGTGAAATAATTGATGCTATTCTATTAAACCTCAAATGAAATTAATTGCCTACTGGGTAGTATCAACTAGAATTTTGCAATTGCTTCTCGATTTTAGCTTCGATTGCTATAAGTTTGGTAAAGATTGGTCATAAATTTGAGCATATTTCCTTAAATCTTTTAAAGAGAACACAAAGTTTCTTTAGAAATCCCACTACTCTGGCATTGTAAGCAATTTAACAAAAAATAACACGAATTGATTTTGAGCATTAAAAGAGTACTCTGTGAAACGTCAAACAGCAAGGGTTATGTTTCCTAAAGAATCTAATGCATTGCTCTGTGGCAGAATTGTCAAGCACAATCAAAAATTATTGTTACGAAACGATAAATTAAAAATTCTTACAGCTTATTTTTTACCAAACAAGCTGGGAATACATGCCAGACAAGTATAATTGCTTAAGAAATTACTCTAAGGTTTTGAGTCACTATCGTCAGAATTTAGGCAAGAAATAACAGTAAAGAAGCAGGGAATAGAGATGTCACAAGATGGTCAGGTTAAGATGTCAGAAGCAGAAGCTCAAGAGTTAATGCGATCGCTGCTACATAAAGAAGGAAGTTGGGTAGAGTGGGGACAAGGATGTCAGCAGTTGCAAAAAGCAGGCTATAGTTCTCAAAAGATTTTTGAAGAAACAGGGTTTCAGAATAGTCAGCAGAATTTGGTAATTGTTGCTTCTCAGGTGTTTGATAATTTAGTTAAGGCAGATGTAGCACCAGAAGTTCTAGACTACTTTAAAGGACCTCGTAGTGATGTCCTGTATGAGTTTCGTGTACTTAACCAGGAACAGCGAGTAGACGCTAGCAAGCTTGCCTATGATAAACGGATTGACGTCGATGGAGCGTTATTAATATCAAAGGCAATCAAAGATGTTTCGCGCATGTCTCAGCTACCAGAAGCTTTTACCAATCATCCTGGAGATTGGGTAGCATATTTAGCTTGGAAACGCGCCAAAGCTCAAAAAGATCTACAACAGCGATCGCGTTTAATTGCTCAAGGTTTAAAATTTGCTCACTCTTCTACTGCCAGGGAGGCGATCGAAAAGTTATTGAGCGACTTTACTATAATTAACTCCGTCTCTGAACCACTGCTACCTTTATATCGACTAGAACTTGAGGAAGAATTACCCAGGATAGTTCCCTTAGCTGGCTCTTATCCTCTGGGTAGCCAAGAAATATTTACGGTGGAGCAAGTAGAAATTCAAGAATCATTTTCATTTAGTCAGATTAAAGCTAAAGGCGGTGCTTATGTGCCGATTCCTGGTTGGCAAGTAGTGCTAAAAGCAGAAGATCCTGTAGCTTATCTTTGTCCTAGTAATCTTTTACCTAAATATCTAGGCGGCAATATAGAAGAAGTTTTGGTGATCTTAGACCGAGCAAATCGAACTTGGGATGTGAACAGCTATTTTGTCGTCGAAATAGAAGATAAATTAGAGCTACGCTGGTTTGAAACTGCACCACAAGAAACAATCGTTGGGCAACTAGTGTTAATTCTACGACCGAAAAAGATTTTAGACGAAAGTAATATTACCCAGCCTTGGCAAATGGATGACTGATTACTGATGACTGATGACT
>JBDKJC010000675.1:0-3078 GCA_039796815.1 Cyanobacteriota bacterium
CCAGTTTGTCCAAAGATAGCATTGTCGGCAGCGATCGTTAAATCACACAACACATGCAGCACATGACCTCCACCAATCGCATAGCCTGCTACTAAAGCGATCGTCACTTTAGGTATTGAGCGAATTAAACGCTGTAGATCGAGAACGTTGAGTCGGGGTGTACCCTCATCGTCTATATATCCCGCCTTACCTCTAATACTTTGATCTCCTCCTGCACAAAAGGCATATTTACCATCTGTATGAGGACCTGCGCCAGTTAAAAAAATTACGCCAATAGTAGGATCTTCGCGAGCATCAACAAAGGCATCATACATTTCAAACACGGTTTTGGGGCGAAATGCATTGCGTTTATGGGGACGATTAATAGTGATCTTGGCAATTCCCTGCCATTTTTGGTAAATAATATCTACGTAATTTTTAGTCGTTTGCCATTCAACTTGCATAGGTCATTGCTACATCTAGCCCACTAATCTCATTACTAAGATTAAATCATTGAATCTTGTAATTAAACTAAATCTACTATCGAAAGCGATCGCCTGTTATATCGTTTTAGTTTTTAGTTAATAAAGATGATTAATAGGGAATTGCCCTAAAGGATATGCGGAGCGGTATACCACAAGGGTACAATGTGCTTTAGCATTTGCGAAGCTTATCCTTTAGGACTAGCTTCGCGTCGGGGAGATAGGGAAATAGGTAGAAATTATCTGTCTTATGCAATTCCTAAATTGATATTACTATTGGGACTTACGTGCCATCACTGCATAGAAAGGATCTCCTCCCGCTAAACCCAGCATTTGTAAGAAACCCGCTACAGTCGGTTGATGTACGATTACTTTAGGCTCAGAAAAACCATCAACTGACTGGAAGTATTTTCTCACTAAATTTACTCGCTCGGTATCTGTTCCATCTCGCCAAGCGGCGATCGCTTTTTGATAAAACATGCGATTAGAAAAGCTGATAATTACTACCCCATTAGGTTTCAGCACGCGATAAATCTCTGATAAAACCGCTTCAGGATATTGTAGATATTGAATGGAAACAGTAATTAAAACCGCATCAAAATCAGCATCTTCTAAAGGTAATTTGGGATTTTGATTGAGATTTTGCACAAAGTAATGATCTAAACGGGGATTTTTAGCCAACTCCGTCTCATTCATCCCGTGTCCTTCTACATGAGCAAACTGCATCTCTGGTGGCAAATGGGATACCCAACTACTCATTAAGTCTAAAATACGACTATCTGGCTGTAATTCTTGCTGATAAAGATTAGTCAGGCGATCTATAAAACCTTCATCTACATGGGTGACTAATCGAGGAGAATCATAAAAATCGAGATCGTTCGTATCATCTAATTTCGCTCTTTGCTCTGGACGCAGCATAAATAAAACATTTTATAAAGTTTTGTTAAACATTATAAATTCTAGCAAAATTCTGAGAAGACAAAATGTCATCAAACCAGTTGCTAACTTATAAAATCCAACACAAGAATTTACAGTTAACGAGCGATCTTTACTTGCTATTTAGACTTATGTGCGACTTACCTGCGATCGCTGTTGGAATTTTCTCTATTTGTGAGTAATTAGTAAATTTATCTCTACCAAATCTTGCTATATTAGTTAACTGTCATTTATTGTTCGGATGTGGATAAGCACCAAGCAAGGTTTATCGATCTTTTTGCGGGGATTGGGGGTTTTCGACTGGCGTTTGAACAAGCTGGATATGAGTGTGTGTACTCTTGTGAAATAGATCTTGCTTGTCAAGAGGTTTACTTTAATAATTTTGGAGACAAGCCACAGGCTGACATTACTCAAATAAATATTGAAGAAATACCTGAGTTTGACATTTTGACCGCAGGTTTTCCTTGCCAACCTTTTAGTATCTGTGGCAAAAGACAAGGTTTTGAAGATACAAGAGGTACATTATTTTTTCACATTTGCGAAATTATATCCGTTAAGCAACCTAGTGTTGTACTTTTAGAAAATGTAAAACATTTAGTTCATCATGACAAGGGAAGAACTTTAGATACAATTGTTTATTCTTTAGAGTATTTAGGATATTTAGTCGATTATAAAATATTAAATTCTAAAGATTTTGGTCTGCCTCAAAATAGAGAGAGAATTATTATCTTTGCCACTAGAAATAAAAAATTTGATTTTAGTAAAATTGAAACAAACAAATCAATCAAAAAACTAGAAGATTATCTTTGTAAAAATGGAAATTTTGAATATTTAAAAACTCAAGAGTATACCTTGATAGATAGTCCTAAGCAACAACCTTCAGGTTTAATTTTTGCTGGATATAGAAATGATAAAACAACGTGGAAAAAAGGAGTCAGACCAAATACACAACATCTTTCAAGAGTCCATCATCAACCAAATCGTATTTATTCAGTAGAGGGAGTGCATCCAACAATTCCATCTCAAGAAACTTCTGGAAGATTTTTTATTTATATATCCAAGGAAAATAAAGTACGCAAATTAACAGTTAAAGAATGTTATAGAATTATGGGTTTTCCTGATACATTTAAAATACATAATTCAATAGCAGAGTGTTATAAGCAAATTGGTAATTCCGTACCTATTTCCATGATTTATCAATTAGCGGTTCAAATTAAAAAGCAAAACTTATTAGCATCAAAACAAAAATCACATAAGAATAACATTAATTTTTACCAACCAAAACCAAGACAACTTAATATTTCGGGGATTGTTGTTATGAACCATAAACAAAAACTATTAGAGGTATATAAGAAATCTTCAAATATTAAAAATACATTATCAAATCAATTATTTATATATATCCAGACTATTGCTCAAAATTGCACTAAGCAAAAAGGAGTTTATACCGTATTAATAACTTTATTAATACATAAAATTATTGAACCTACACAAGACATTCGATATCATCAATCAAATCTCCCTGGAGGATTTTCTGGTAGAACAATAGATACTCAATACATCACGCCTACCCTAAAAGAACTAGGTTTGCCTGCTATGGCAGAAAGTGGTTGGTTGACTCGCTCCTTAGAACAGCCTTATCCTTATAATCTGGATTACAATGGCAAAATAAGTAACAAAA
>JBDKJC010000676.1:0-3074 GCA_039796815.1 Cyanobacteriota bacterium
ATTGCTGCGGAGAGTGTACAGCCTGTACCATTAGTATTTTTAGTGGCTACAGTTCGATTAAACAGGGTTTTAACTTCTCGGCCATCATACCAAACATCTACCCCTTGCTCATTCCCTGACAAAGCACCACCTTTAGCCAAAACTACTGTTTTACTAATCTGATAAATAGCGATCGCTGCCTGTTTTAATTCATCCAGATTATTAATAGTCAAACCGCTGAGAATCTCTGCCTCATAACGATTAGGAGTAATGATTAAAGCCTGGGGAATGAGTAGCTCTTGTAAAGAAGCGATCGCCAGATCGTCAATTAACTTTACTCCTGTGCGGGAAACCATGACAGGATCGACAACTAGCTGCTGCCAATTTTGCCGCTTAAGCTGTTGAGCGATCGTGGTAATAATTGCCGAATTTAACAACATTCCAGTCTTAACAGCATTTACTTCTAGATCGCTCCCTACGGCATCAATTTGAGCCGTAATCATGGGTATACTCATTTGCTCTACCTGGGTCACCCCAACCGTGTTTTGTGCCGTGACGCAGGTTACTACGCTAGCACCATGAACACAGTGCATGGCGAAGGTTTTCAGATCTGCTTGAATTCCCGCTCCGCCACTACTATCCGAACCAGCAATAGTTAAAGCTACTTTAGTCAAGATTTTCCTTAAACTAGCTTAATTTTTAGGAAACTGTTTTCGTTTCAAGAAATCAGGAATTTCGATTCTACCGCTATCTCTATTTAGTCGATTGCGATCGGGCTGTGATGCTGCTGGTATACTTTGAAAAACATTGTTTGATTCTACTTGCGGTTCTTCTAAATCAAGGTCTTGGGTTTCACTATCAAATCCTGTGGCAATCACGGTAATTCTGACTTCTCCTTCCATGGTGTCATCAATTACTGCACCGAAGATAATGTTTGCGTCTTCATCAACAACTTCATAAATGCTATCAGCAGCAGCATTCACTTCATGAAGAGTCAAGTCATATCCCCCAGTAATATTAATGACCACTCCCTTAGCGCCATGAATCGATGCTTCGAGCAAAGGAGAAGAAACCGCCGCCACCGCAGCTTCTCTAGCGCGGGATTTACCAGATCCTAAACCAATACCCATTAAGGCTGAACCTGCATCAGCCATAATTGCTCTGACATCGGCAAAATCAACGTTGATTAAACCAGGAATGGTAATAATATCCGAAATACCCTGTACACCTTGGCGTAAAACATCATCTGCCACACCAAAAGCCTCTTGTACTGGAGTTTCTGGTGAAATAACTGATAATAGCTGATTATTGGGAATCACAATTAAAGTATCTACTCGACTCCGAAAAGCCTCAATACCTTTTTCTGCCTGTTTAGTGCGTCTTCTACCTTCAAAGGTAAAGGGTCGAGTTACCACCCCGACGGTAAGGCAACCCATTTCTTTGGCTACTTCCGCAGCAATGGGTGCTGCTCCTGTTCCTGTACCACCACCCATGCCAGCAGTGATGAAGACTAAATCTGTATTTTCCAGCGCATGAGCTATTTCATCTCTTGACTCTTCTGCTGCTTTTTGTCCGATCGCAGGATTTCCACCAGCACCTAAACCTCTAGTAATTTTATGTCCAATCTGTAGCTTTTGAGGTGCCATGGCATTGTCTAAAGCTTGAGCATCCGTATTTATTGCCCAAAACTCAATCCCTGACACCTGACTTTCAATCATGCGGTTTACTGCATTGCAGCCACCACCGCCCACGCCCATGACTTTAATCTTAGCGACATTACTTGGCACTATTTTATTACTCCTAATTTCTTCTTTGGGAATCTGAGAACTATTATGACCCTTGAAAGGTATTCCCATACTGCTACCTAGAGAGTTGTTTCCTAAAGAGGTGGATAAATCGGAACGGTTGTAGTTAATTTCATTATTGAAAGTATTAACGTTTTGTTTGTTTAAAGACATGGGCGTGCATCTAGGTTTCCGCGCTTAGTTTTCTAATCTAGAATTCAATTTGGTAGCTTAACTCAATTTATTATCATCTGGGTATTTTATTCTAAGAATAATATTAAAGTTTTCGTAATTATTAAACAAATTTAGTTAACTATCATCCAAGAAATTACGGAAGATAAAATTAAAATTACTTCAAGTATCCGTGTATATACTTATCTTGTCCAAAGATTATACTTATAATTAGTACTTTTGAATTAAATTTACTTCAGGATTACTTAAGTCGATGTAGGCAATTTCGCTCTTTTTAAGCTGTTTTGGCAAATTCTTTAATTGGGAAATAATTTTAAACTGTTGTTCCAAGTAAACGGATTCTGAACCCAGAAAAACTCGCCCTATTTTCGTATCTAAAAATATCCCTCCTGAAGGCTGCCAGCTAACCTCAGAGACTCCTAGTTCAGGATAGAGAGAAATTAATTGATATACTTGCTGCCAAGTTTGCTTCCACTCTATTTGATAATTAGTTACTTTAAGTTTGGGTAAAGGAAAATCGGCTTTTATACTACTATAAAATTTTTGCGCAATCCATTCTCCTTGAGAGTTTAAAAATCCTACTTCTCCTTGAGATGTAGCCAAAGCTACGGGAGTCTTTTCTTGAAGAGAAATAGTAATTAGAGGAGGAATAATTTGCTTGTTAACTTTTGCAGCTTCAACTGAGGGAATAGATTCAATTTTTTGAGCTAATTCTAAACCATTAATTGACCAAATATACTGAGGATAGCTAAGTTTTAAAGCTTGATGAATTGCATCTTCATTGATTAGCGTTTTATCACTTATTCTGACTTGAGTTGGTGCTTTAATTTTTGAATTTGGTAAAATTGTTGCCAGACCAAGACCCATAGTCCAAAAAATTAGGCAGCAAGCGCGCCAGAGAGAAAGCTGAGTTAATCGACGCTGCTGAAGTTTGGCAAGAGCAAGCTTAGATTGTAGCTGTGGCGGAGGAAATGCACTCATGAGAAAAAAACTATAGTTGAAAACAGCACTGGGGTAATCTTTGAGGATTGAGCTAAGATATTAATGGTTTAATTAATTTAATTAGCAATTATATTAACTGCTACATATAAAATATGCTAGTAAGCTAAGTTGAGGAAG
>JBDKJC010000677.1:0-3062 GCA_039796815.1 Cyanobacteriota bacterium
AGATAATTCTCCAGTTTTCACTGTCGGTGTAAATCCTAATAAAGTTGCTTCTTGTTGTTCTAAGTTAATCTTAACTGCTACTATTCCCAGGCGATCGCCTGGAAGATCTAGAGGAATATAGCAACAGGTGTCCGATAGAAGAGGACGACATTCTAGAAAGCCTAAGCCGATTAGCTTAATATCTGCCAGATCGCTATATAAGCGCATAGCGGAATTCCAACTATCACTAGCTAGTAAGTCAGTAGCTATATCCATCATTTCTAGATAATCATTTACTACCCATACGGCTAGAGTATTGAGATAAACTTGCTGTTTTTTTGCCTCCGTTATTTGTTGTTCGGCAAATTGTTGTGCTGTATGCAGTGCCGTTTGAGTAATGGCAAGAGAAATAGCTTCCTCTTCTAATTTTTTCCTATTAATCATGATCTTTATTTCATTCCAACTGTTAAGTATCTAGGCAAAATTAATTACACATTTGATTTACCCTTTTTCCTATCTAAACTAGGCAATTAATCGATAACACTGACTATTTATGTCAAATATCCTTGTCTGTGGGCAAAATTTCGCAAGCGCGGTAAACACTCACGCTTATAAAAGTTGGGTGCAGTGGAGAGAGGTAAGTTAAATTCTTGAGCAATATCTTTCCAGGCGACTTCAGGAGGTAGTCGTCGCAGAATGAGAATTTGACAAGTTACATTTGGATGTCCTTTAACATGAGTATTTCTTAATTCTTGCTCAGGATCGGTTTGCACCCATTGATAAGTTTCTTCCAAGATTAGAGGCATTTCTGGGGAAGCTGCAAGATTATCAATCGGATCGATTGTTTCTCCCTGTGCAGATTGAGAAGGGGAAATTGTTGTTGCGCGCTTTTTTGCCTCCGCTTTACAGTAATCTTGTAATCGCCATTTCAAACAATTATTGAGCCAGGTAATCACACTACAGCGACTGGGATCATATTGTTCTATATTTCGACAAAAATATAACCAAGTTTGTTGTAGTGCATCTTTATAATATGGAGTGTTTTCTTGCCAGAGTTTATTCGATTTAGTTACCAAGCGAACTATTTCATTTAGTTTTTGTCGTCGTTTGAGACTTTTAGCAGGATTAAGACGGGCTTGAATAGCAAGTTCTTGTAGCTGTTGATTGAGATCGTTCGCCGTATGAGTTTTGGTCATGTGCGATCGCCTAATGAAGTAACTTTGATTGTATTGTATTGATTTTCCCACAATAGTTGCCGTCATAATTTAATCTTTAAATTGCTCAAAATTAGGATTTATTTTATGTATAGCTTCTCTCTTAGTTATCAAAGCTTTAGTCACAAATTTCGCCAAAAGCTCAATTAAATGAAGTTTTGTAAAGATTATTCATAACCGCGAAAAACTGAAAATTTGAATTGACATATAAACAGGAGCAAGAAAAGCGAACAGCAAGTAAACCTTCCTAATATTCGTGATTCTTGAACTTATTAGTCTTAAAACAATAAAGGAGAAAAATAATGACTAACAACAAATATTTCCAAAACCTTGAAGCTATTTCCGCATTAAACGCACTTGAAGATGAAGCTGCTGCTACTTGTAGTGGTGGTACGCCAACATTATATAGTGATGCAAATTTTGGGGGAAATAGTTTTCAAGTATCAGGAGATCAAATTTCCAACCTTGGGTTTTTCAATGACGCAACTTCATCTCTAACAATTGATGAAGGAACATGGGAATTTTTTAGTGACGCAAATTTTCAAGGACAGCGCGTAGTATTAGGCCCTGGTAGTTATTCAGGCATTACTGAAACAGGTTTTCCCAATGACTCTCTTAGTTCCTTAAGACGTGCTGGGTAATTGGTTTTGATTTGCTGACAACTGTTTGTCGCAATTTTCATTAGTTATGACATAGATCGTAAGAAATTGTAGTAGCACGCTCACATTAACTTGTTGAGTTGAAATAATCAAAATCGGTAGTGTGGGCATTGCCTACACTACTTATCAACAGTCATTGATGTCTTATTAGGTTTGGTTACTTTTATTACTTTTATTAGCTTTTTATTAATTTCAAAACACTTAAGTTATTATGAAATACGCCAGTGTACTGCAACACAGCGAAGAAGATTGCGGTGCAGCCAGTCTTGCTACGATCGCCAAACACTATGGACGCACCTTTGCTATTAACCATACTCGCGAAGCGGTTGGTACTGGTTCTCGGGGTACTACTTTACTAGGTATGCGGAGAGGAGCGGAAGCTCTTGGGTTTCATGCTCGCCAAGTCCAAGCTAATAAGGATATTTTTGCCCAATTTAAAGAAATTCCTCTGCCTGCGATTATCCACTGGAAAGGAAACCATTGGGTTGTGCTTTATGGCAATAAAGGACGCAAGTATATTATTGCCGATCCTGGAGTTGGTATAGTTCATGTAACTCATAAGGAACTAGTAGAAGGCTGGCGTGATGGAGTAATGCTTTTGCTTATTCCTGATGATGCGCGATTTTATCAACAGCCAGATGATGAGCTAGGCAATTTTAGTCGTTATATTGCGCGTGTTTTGCCCTATCGTTGGTTGATTTTACAGGCGATCGCTATTAACTTTGTAATTGGACTGCTTTCTTTGGCTTCGCCCATCATGACTCAATTGCTGACTGATGATGTTTTGGTCAGGGGAGACACGCAATTATTAGCTGTAGTTGCTATTGGGACGATCGCTCTTAACTTTATTAGAATGATCACGAGTTTAGTGCAATCATTTATTATTGGTAATTTTGGTCAGCGACTACAACTGGGATTAATCTTTGAATACGGATATAAGTTATTTCATCTACCTCTTGATTATTTTGAAGGACGACGTAGTGGAGAAGTGGTCAGTCGTATTCGGGATGTCAGCACGATTAATAATTTAGTGGCGCAAGTTGTTCTCGGATTGCCCAGTCAATTTTTTATTGCCATTATCTCTTTGGCAATGATGCTATTTTACAGTTGGCAACTAACCATTGCCTCTTTAGTCGCATTTGGAATTATGACGGGGGTAAACTTCCTCTTTTTGCCAGCCCTACGCCGTCAGACTCGTAAACAAATTATT
>JBDKJC010000678.1:0-3060 GCA_039796815.1 Cyanobacteriota bacterium
TCAAAGTTCCTGCTCATAGCCCTGAACAAGCAGTTAGGGATCTGGCAAAGGCGATGGTGAAACTAGCTGAAAACCCAGATTTATGTGTGCAGATGGGGGAAATAGGACGGCAGCGCGTTCAAGAACTTCATACTTGGTCGGCTAAAGGCAAATGGCTGTCTGAAGTTTATCAAGAATGCATTGACGAGTTTTACCACAATTAATTATTGCTCATTACTTCATTGCTAATTCTAGAGACAGAAATAAGCTCTAGCTATTTTCACTATTGATTTTGTGTAATCTCGATTATGAAACTAAAAAATGTAATTGTGTTTCTGGGTGCTTTTGTTAGTTTGGGAATGTCTGGTTGTGAACCAGCAGGATCTCAACAAAAGGGATATTTTGTCTCACCTCAAGGTTCGGACGATCATCCTGGCACCATTGACCAACCATTTCAAACAATTCAAAAATGTGCCAATACAATTCAGCCAGGATTTACTTGCTGGATTAGACAGGGAATTTATCGAGAAACCGTTCGACCTAAAAATTCTGGGATCGAGGGGCAGCCGATCGCTTTTGCAGCCTACAAACAAGAACAAGTCACAATTTCAGGTACAGAACTTGTTAATGACTGGACACAACAGCGCGAGCGCATTTACCAAGCTAAAATTAAATTACCTGTAGATGGTTACAGCGACACAGGATTTTTCGCCAATCAGCTTTTTGTCGGCGGCAAAATGATGCCCGAAGCTCGTTTGCCTAACTTGAACCAGGAACATGATTTTTTGCGTCCTAATCTTCTCGGTGGTGGCGTAGAAAGTCTGGGGGGAACAGCAGCAAAAATTGAAAATGAAGAGATTACCCAACTAGCCGAAGGCTGGAAAGGAGCAAGAGTTTGGGCAAATGAATGGTATACCACCCGTACAGGAGAAATAACTGGAGGAACGGCAAAGCAATTGTTGGTACAAATGACCGCTGCTTGGGAACGTGGTGCTTACTGGTTTTATCTTTTTGGCAAGCGAGAACTCTTGGACGATCGCGGTGAATGGTTTTACAACGGCAGCAATCAAGAGCTTTCACTCTGGTCTCCTGATGCTCAAGCGCCAGAAAACGTAGAAGTAAAGCAGCGTAACTTTGCCTTTGATTTAAGCGATCGCTCTTATATTACTGTACGTAATCTTAATTTATTTGCCAATACGATTACCACCAGCGATCGCAGTACTGGAGTAGTCATCGACGGGGTGCGGGCTAAGTACGTGTCCCATCATCAGACTCTACCCCCGCCAGCCAAGCCTGAAAAAGCCTACGAAGCAGATGATGCCATGTTTTTAGCTGCCCATGCTCAAGATACAGGAATTCAGTTACGGGGTAACGATCATGTTTTGAAAAACTCAGTGATTGACTGGAGTTCTGGTAACGGAGTGCTGCTGGACGGGAATAATCATCAGGTTGCCAATAATATCATCGTCAATACTAACTATCAAGCAACTTACGCAGCTCCTGTCAGAGTCAATGGCAACGGGCATCAAATTACTCATAATACTATCAAGCGCACTGGTCGAGATGCAATTAACTTTGATTGGCATACCGCTGGCACCGATGGTCGCAACCTAAAAATTGCCTACAACGATATTTCTGAGTTCGGGATGTTAAGTGCAGATTTGGGCGCACTTTATGTTTGTTGCCAGGTCAACTTGGAAGGTGGCTCGATCCATCATAATTTAATTCATGACGCCCAGTCTTTTAGTCCATTTTGGGGAACCCGTGGGATCTATTTAGATCTCGAAACTTTTAACAGTATTGTTCACCACAATGTTGTTTGGAACCTAAACGGTAGCGAGCATAACTCTGGCATTGTTGCTGGTAGTCCTCGGGGATATGACCGTGTGTTTAATAATACTTTTTTGAGTCCAGTTGTGCTGAACGGGGAAAATATCGAAGCTCGTAACAACATCTTTGCCAACTCTGAAAGTATTGGTGCAGCTACTTCATCCAATAATTTATTTATTGATACTGACGCAAAATTTAAGCGATCGCCTCAACCCGAAACAGAGTCTCAACTTTTGGCAGCCGATCTAACTTTACGAGATGATTCTCCCGCCATTGATGCAGGAATTCAAATTCCCCAAATCACTCGTGATTTTAAGGGAAAAGCTCCAGATCTTGGTGCTTATGAGGCTAACACTCCCAGTTGGCAAGCAGGTTCAAATTTAAAGTACGATTTTGAGGGTAATTAACTTATGCATATTTTAATTGCAGCACTGCATCGACCAGTCAAACCTACAGGTGTCTGCCGACACGCAGCTAATATAGCCCGCTGTCTAGCAGAACAGCCTGAAGTAACTAAAGTAAGTTTTATCATTGGTGCGTGGCAACAGCATTATTTTGAGACTGCTTTTAATTTAGATTCGGACAAAATTAAATTAGTTGTCGTTAATATCAAGAACAGTTCACTAGTCCGAAATATTTGGTTTCTTAGCGGGCTACCAAAGTTAGCGAATAGTCTTGGCTGTGATGTAGTTCATCTTTCTTTTCCATTTCCCTTTCTGCGAAAACAATTTAAAGTGCCAGTAGTTACGACAATTCACGACCTCTATCCCTACGAATGTCCTGAAAACTTTGGCTTTCCACAGGTTTTGTTTAATCGACTCTTCCTTAAGCAAGCAATTCGTAATAGTAATGGTTTGCCCTGTGATTCACACGCTACCGCTGACAAACTCGGGCTTTATTTTCCACAACTCAGATCCGATCAACTAGTTGAAGTGATTTACAGTTATGTTGACTTTGAAGGGCTTAAAATGGAAGCTCCTCATGGAATGGAGGGATGTAAGCAATTTCTTTTGTCTGTCGCCCAACATCGGCAAAATAAAAACCTAGATTTACTAATTAAAGCTTATGCTCAACTTCGATTGAACGGGCAAGTTGAACAAGATTGTCAATTGATCATAGTCGGTATCAAAGGACCAGAAACGGAAAAACTAAACAGTTTGATTGCTAACTTTAATCTAGAAGCCAACGTCAAGTTTTTATCGGCCATCAACGATAATGAGCTGGGTTGGCTATATCAAAACTGCAAGCTCT
>JBDKJC010000679.1:0-3060 GCA_039796815.1 Cyanobacteriota bacterium
CTGATTGGCAGTGTATTAGAGTTGAAAAATTTCCCTAGTGAAACTTTAGAAACTAACCTAGATGTTCTCTACCCACAAAACAATCCCCTCAAACTAAAAGTTGCCGAACATTTAAAATCAACTGCCAAAAAATATCAAACAGTAAAACACGAAAGGTTTCCTGCGGGCTTAAGTTTACCGCCTTTTCCTGGAGTACTTAATGATTATTCTTTAATTGAAACAGGGATCAAAAACTTTGTTGTCAGTAAACAATCCTACTCTTTATCAGTATCCATTGTTATTGCTTGTTACCATTCCCAATTAGCATTAAATAAAATTTTAGAGGCGATCGCCGCTCAAACCTATCCGCAACATTTAATTGAAGTAATTATAGTTAGTCCTGACCTAAATAGAGAGGCTATTGCTTGGGCTAGTAAAGCTTGTCAGTTAAAAATAACTTTTGTCCCTCAACCTAATTTGGTGCAGGAGATTCAAAATGCGGGTATTCAACAAGCTAAAAATGATTATTTAATTATTATCGATGGGGATTTGTTGCCCGTGCCGTCGTTCGTGGAAAACTACATGAAATATTTCCATGTCAGTGACTGCGCTGTACTAATTGGCGATCGCCAATTTGTAGACTTTGATGCTAGCAATGGTAAAAAATTATCTCGACAGGACGATTTTAAAATACTGAACAGTCAACATAAACTATACGAACAATCCAATCGGCTCAAAAAAGACCGCTATCCTTTTAGAGCATTGGTTAGCTCAAATATTGCCTGCTCTAAAAAATTAATCGCTCAGGTAGGCTTATTCGATGAAACCATTGCTCACTGGGGCTATCGAGATCAAGAGTTAGGTTATCGCATCTATAACGCAGGATATTATTTTATTCCTGTACCTGATGCTTTAGGAATACACCAGAACATAACATCAGGAAGAGAACAGCACAATAAGCAAGCCAACCATCAGGAGCAAAAAAAGCTATTTGAACAGAAATGCCCTGTAGATTGGTATCGTAATTATCAGTCAGGGGCAACTTACGAAATACCAAAAGTATCGATCTATATTCCTTCTTACAATAACGGTAAATACATTAAAGCAGCAGTTGAAAGCGTACTGAATCAAACTTATACAGATTTTGAAGTCTGTATCTGTGACGATGGTTCTACAGATAATACCCTACAAGTTCTAGCCGAAAACTTTCAAGACAACCCCAAAGTTAGATGGGTAACTCAAGTCAATGGAGGGATCGGTAAAGCCTCTAATACGGCAGTTCGTATGTGTCGTGGCATGTATATCGGTCAATTAGACTCTGACGATCTGCTCAAACCAGAGGCGATCGCTACCATGGTAGATTACTTAGATAAGACAGTCTATGGTTGCGTCTACAGTTCTTGTGAACGAATTGATGCTGACGGCAATTATCTCCAGGATGAATACAGTTATCCTAACTTCTCCCGCGAAAAAATGATGATTACTTCCATTGCTCATCATTTTAGGATGTTTAGAAGGCGAGATTGGATGCGGACAGAAGGGTTTAATGAAGAGTTACTGAATGCCGTTGATTATGATATGTTTCTCAAGCTGAGTGAGGTTTGTGCCTTCTATCATGTCGAAAAGATGCTGTATTTGCGCAGATGGCACGGAAACAATACTTCTTTTGTCAATGAGAACAAACAAAGTACCAATACTCATGTGGTTCTCACCTACGCTTTAGAGAGAATGGGGTTAGCTAATGAGTGGGAAGTATTTGCTCCCAACCCTCAAGAACCCAGAAAAGTCTCTTATCGCCGTAAACATCCAGTAACTAATGTTTTTTTCTTCCCAGATTATCGCCAGAGCAATATTTACCAAAGCTTACTATATTCTCATCTACCTAAAAACTTTGCCCTCTATTCTGGAGACGTCGGTGATGCCCTACAGGCTATAAAAGATAATATAGGCAAGGTAGTTTTCCACCTACACTGGACTAACTATATTCTCAAACCAGCAAGTAATCCAGAAGAGGCAGAAAGACTCAAGAATACTTTTCTCAAAAAACTGTTTGAATTTTTAGCTCAGGGAGGTAGTTTGATTTGGACTATTCACAATGTTTTACCCCATGACTGTCAATACATACCGCAAGAAATTGAGCTGAGAAACATTATTTGTCTTGCTGCCAGCAAAATTCACATTCACTCTACATCTTCATTACCTGAAATTCAAAAGCATCTTAATGTTCCTCAAGAAAAAATAGTAATAGTTCCACATGGAAATTACGTTGGGGTATATCCCAACACCATAACAAGAGTAGCAGCCAGACAAAAATTCAACTTCACCTCGGAACAAACAGTGTTTTTGTTTTTAGGACAAATACGTAAATATAAAGGCATTGACGATCTGATTCTTGCCTTTAATCAAGTTCAACAAAAATTTCCTGAAACTCATTTAATAATTGCAGGAAAAACTATGGATGAAATAAACTTTGAGGAGTTAAATGTTAAGCCCGAAGTAAGATCTAAAATTACTTTGATTGAAAGATATATTGCAGATCATGAACTACAATTATTTTTCAATGCCACAGATGTCACTGTTTTACCCTATAAAAATATACTAACTTCTGGTTCTTTGCTGAATGCCATGTCTTTTAGCTCTCCAGTAATTGCCCCTCGGGTGGGCATGACTAAAGAAATTATTAAAGATGGTTGCAATGGATACTTATATGAGTTAGAAAGTATTGACTCATTAACAGCAGCAATGTTACAAATTGCAGCTTTAGAACCTAGTAAAAAAAGTGAACTACGACAACAGTCTTTAAATAGTATTCAGCACTTGAACTGGGAAAATACTGCAACACAAATAATTGATGTAAAGTTACCTAAATAAACTAAATAATCTATGTAATTATTTTCTTTTATTTGAACCTAAAATATCCTTCATCAATTTATAGTGAGCTAGATATTACTTGAAGATAAACTTACATCGAATATGAATATATGCAAGAGCTAATTAACCAAAGTCAAAACATAGAATTAGATATGAACTTGTCAAAGTCTTTGACTGAAGAAATCCAAACTCATCAAGTGAATTTAAATG
>JBDKJC010000680.1:0-3059 GCA_039796815.1 Cyanobacteriota bacterium
ACTTTTCTGAAAATAGTGGCGGTAGAGATTCATTGTTTAACGTTCGTGGTTTTGAAGCTAATCAATACAAAAATGGCTTTCTGGAAGACTTTTTTAGTAAACGCACGGAAACAGAAATAGCCAATGTAGAAAGTATTGAAATCCTCAAAGGGCCTGCATCCGTCTTATTTGGACAATCTCAACCATCAGGAACAGTTAATATTGTCACTAAAAAACCTCTCAAACAACCCTATTTCGTTGCTTCTTTCACTGCTGGTAGTTATGAACTAATTCGTCCTAGTTTTGATATTTCCTCGCCTTTGAATAAAGACGGGAGTTTGGCATATCGGCTTAATTTTGCTTTTGAGAGCGCCGACAGTTTTCGAGATGCAGTGCAAACAGAAAGAGTATTTGTTGCACCTGTAATTAGGTGGGAAATTAGCGATCGCACTACTGTAACTTTAGAAGGGGAATATCTATCAGACAAAAGACCGATTGATCGCGGAATAGTAGCTATTGGGGATGAACCTGCGGATGTGCCTGCTAGTCGTTTTTTGGGAGATGCTACTAAGAAGGGTGAGTTTGATGAGTACCGTGGTTATCTGTCTTTAAACCATGAATTTAGCGATCGCTTTACATTAAACAGTTCTTTTCGTATTACTTCTAGTCGAGAAGAAGGTCAATCTTTAGAAGCAGATACTTTACTAGAAGATAATCGGACTTTATTGTTGGGTGGATTTGCTGGCGGTCAATATTACGAAACTTATACTTGGCAAAATGACTTAATTAGTAAATTTAACACAGGCGCGATCAATCATACTCTTCTATTTGGATTTGAACTTAGCCGAAAAACAGGAATTTATTACGATAACTTTTTTGAAACGGCAGAAAATTCGCTCGACATTTTCAACCCAGTTTATGAGTTTACTTCTAATTTAGAACCCGACATTGCTTTCGATGATGGCACAACTAAAGCTAATGGTTTTGGTATTTATTTACAAGACCAAATCGCTTTTACCGATAATCTTAAGATGGTTTTAGGCGGTAGATTTGATACTTATGAATCTAAAGATCGCAATCCTAATGACCCTGAATCTGATGCAGATACAGAAGCAGATGCTTTCTCGCCACGAATTGGCATTGTCTATCAGCCTATCCAACCCATTTCTCTCTATGCCAACTACAGTGAATCTTTTTTCCCTCAAACTGGCAGACTAACTGGCGGTGATGCAGTAAAACCAGAAATCGGCGAACAATACGAGGTAGGAGTCAAAGCCGATGTATTGGATAATCGCATTTCCAGTACCCTGGCTTTTTACGATATTACCAAAAGCAATGTCCTCACTGACGATCCGAATAATCCCGATCCTGATTTTTCGATTCAAGTAGGAGAACAAAAGAGTCGAGGGGCTGAATTAGACGTTACAGGAAACATTTTGTATGGCTGGGATATTATTGCTTCCTATGCTTATACGGATGCCAAAATTACTCAAGACAATAGCTTTCCTGTAGATAATCGTCTCAATAATGTGCCTTTTAATACCGTCAGTTTGTGGACTAATTACGAGTTTCAACAAAGTGCTTTAAAAGGATTGGAAATAGGTGCGGGATTGTTTTTTGTTGATGAAAGGGAAGGAGATTTAGATAATAGCTTTTCTGTTCCTAGTTACACCAGAGTTGACGCAGTAATTTCTTATACAACGGATAACCTGAGACTTGCAGTGAATTTAAAAAATTTATTTGATATTGAATATTTTGACGGTTCACAAAGTACCACCAGTATTACTCTAGGTGAACCTTTTAACGTGCAAGGAACATTATCGGTTAATTGGTAAAAATCGTAATTTAATTTAGTCAGGAATCAGGAAATGAAATTAATTCAATATAGTTTTTCTGTAAGTTCAATTAGTTTGTTTATCTTACTATCATCTATCAATTCTGTTGCTGCTGAAGAAATTGGCGATCGCTCTGGGTTATTATCTACCTCAGCAAGGGATTTACTAGCACAACAGAATAATATTACTCGCGTTACGGGAGTAGAAGTTAAGCAAACCGATCAGGGACTAGAAGTAATTTTAAAAACCGCAGCAGGAAATCAAAAATTAGTTCCGTTGATTCTACCTGAAAGGAATAATTTAGTAGTCGATATTTTGGATGCAACTTTAGCTTTAGCAACAGGAAATGAATTTAGAAAAATTAACCCTACACCAGGAATAAGGAAAATTAACCTAGTCAAGGTAGACGACAGTAGTATCCGTTTAACGATTACAGGAAACAAGCAAGCACCAAGCGCAGAAGTCATACCTTCACCGCAAAACTTAGTTCTGAGGGTTACTCCAGAAGTAACGGCACAAACCAAACCAGAACAAGAAATTGTCGTCACTGCTACTCGTAAGGCAGAAAAGACCGCAGATGTTCCTCGTAGTGTAACTGTAGTAAACCAAGAAGAAATTGCCGAACAATCTCGTACCAGTCGTGATTTAGTCGATATTATCAGTAAAACAACTCCTGGAGTTAATCCACCGACAGGAAGTACTAGAAGCCTATCAGTTAGAGGACGTGCTGCTCAGGTTTTAATTAATGGTGTACCTGTAAGTTCTAATATCAGTAATGATGGCTTTGTACGAGAGTTAAGAGCTATTTCGCCAGATGCAGTAGAGCGGATTGAAGTGGTACGAGGTCCTTCTGCTATCTACGGAGATGGGGCAACTGGCGGTGTAATTAATATTATTACTAAAAAAGCACCAAAAGACCAACTTCAACTAACTACCGCACTAGAGTTCAATGCTGCTTTGGGTGGTTTAGAAGAAGATAGTATTGGCAATTACTTTAGTCAATCCGTTGCAGTTTCGGAAGGAAAATTAAGTTTACTTGGTTCACTTTCTACTCGTATTGATGGGATTTATTATGATGCCAATGGCGATCGCATTCCTTTTCAAGATTCTGGCTCGGCAGAAGCGGATATTTTGCAACTATCAGGTTCTCTGGGCATAGAGATTACGGAAAATCAGAGTTTACAATTTTCAGCTAACCGCAACCAAGATGATTACGATTACTCTATTGTTTCCGACCCCAGCGTA
>JBDKJC010000681.1:0-3057 GCA_039796815.1 Cyanobacteriota bacterium
TGAAGTTGGTTATCATGTTTTTGGAGCAAACTGGGGCGATAATTTTACCTTACCTGAGTTACAAGTAGATATCCAAAAAGCCCAAGCTGGCGATCGCGCTATTCATGATCCTAGTCAGACTTTAATCAGTGCCAGAGGTATTGAAGCAGGACATATCTTTCAGTTGGGTACTAAATACTCAGAAGTATTGGGAGCAACCTTTACCAACGAAGCAGGTAAACCAGAACCTCTGTGGATGGGTTGTTATGGCATTGGTGTCTCACGCTTAGCACAAGCAGCAGTAGAACAATCTTACGACCAAGATGGCATTATTTGGCCTGTGGCGATCGCTCCTTATCATGTAGTAGTTATTGTACCTAATATTTCTGATAACGAAAAAATGGCTGTGGGGGAAAAACTCTACGCAGAATTTAAACAAGCAGGAGTCGAAGTTTTATTTGACGATCGCAAAGAAAGAGCAGGAGTTAAATTTAAAGATAGCGAATTAATTGGTATACCCTATCGAGTCGTGACAGGGCGATCGCTCTCGGAAGGCAAAGTTGAAGTTGTCAAACGAGCAACTAAAGAATCCCAAGATATTCCTTTGGAAGAAGTAGTAGCTACTGTTAAAGGGTGGATTGCTGAAGAAGTTAAAAATCGACAATAACGCTACTAAACTAAATTGGTAAAAAAGAGTTCAAGTTGGCTTGCGTTTAGCCTTTGGCTCGTCCGTCCTCAAACTTAAATTACCCTTTAGGTATCCTATCGGACTAGCTTCCCGTCTCGCTAAGCGATCGCATATTTGAGAGAATAGATAGTATGTGTTGGGTATATTGGAAATAAAAGTAGTACAGCCCAAATCAATGATAAAATGCGATCAAATTACAGTTACCCAAATTAAATAACTACCTAATTAGTCGATTGCGATACTTTTTCGGGCTGATTCCAGTTGCTTTAGTGAAGTGTCGATTGAGGTGAGATTGATTGGCAAATCCACAATCTAAAGCGATATCACTGAGCGATCTTTGAGAATTATTTAGTAACTGTTTGGCTCGTTCCACCCGTTGTTGCAAAATATATTTGTAAGGAGGCATTCCCATCGATTGGGTAAAGAGTTCGCAGAAATGATAAACGCTGAGATTGAGTTCAGTGGCGAGTATATCTAAACTGAGTTTTGCGTCGAGATGTACCTGGATGTAATTGATCGTCTGTTGCAGTTGTCGGGATGATAATCCACCGTTATGGGGACGTAAAATCGGGGTAGAAGTACAGTAGTGGCGTAGGAGATGAATTTTCAGCAGATTGGCGAGAGATTCGCTGTAGCATTCTCCGCCGAAGGCATCGTTATGTATTTCTTGTTTGAATTGGAGTGCGAGGGCCTGAAGGGTTGGATCGGCTTGAAGTGAAATCGGCTGGAGTTCGAGTTGATTAGAGTTGAGACAGTCAAGTTCGAGAGCCGTTTTAGCGAGCAGTTTTGGCTCGATCGTGAAGGAGATACATTCATCCGTACTACTCCCCCAACTAAAAAAACCAGGTTCGCCAGCAGGCAGCAGCAAAAAGCTACCCACTGGAAACACGCCATCATGTTCCTCTCCACAAAATTTATATACCTGTCGAGATCCCTCAGTCAGAGGCACAATGAGGATGTGATCGGTTAATGTAGGTTCTATCTCGTGTGGTGTTTGGGTCTTGTGTCGAACTAGTAGTCTCCCAGCACAAAGTTCCTGCTGGCCATGCAATACCCAATTGGGATCGAAGGCAAGTTGGGCATCTTGGATTGGAATGTTTTCCACGGTCATTGATAGGTATAGATTTGAGCAGTTTAGGGCAGATAAAGCAAAATAGACTTCAATCGATCGAATCTAACCCTTGCGCCGTAAATGTCTTTGGTGATTGGGTAGATTTTATTCGTTCCCCAAGTTTAGACTAAAAATCCCAACAATAGACAAGATTTTGAGGCGATCGCTTTGATATAAATAAGTTATTTAATAATTTCTACAAACTGACATAATTCAAGAAAAATGAAGAAAAAAACTAATGAACTGGAAAGTTTTTCACGACGTAAAACACTAAAAAATGTTTTTTTGGGCGCGGGAGCTATAGCCACAACATCAGTTTTGGGAGCTGGTAATTCACATGCTCAAGAAAATAATTTAGAAACAACTGCTTTAGAAACAACTGCTAAAGAGATGACAGGAAAAACAGCACTCATTACTGGTGGTGCGAGAGGTATAGGATTGGCAGTTGCAGTTGAAATGGCTAAAGCTGGGGCAAACATAGTAATTTATGATATTGCAACTGAAGAGATACCTAATGTTGGTTACAAGTTATCTACTGAGAATGATTTAAAACAAGCTAAAAGTACGATTGAAGCACTTGGCGTAAAATGTATGGCGATAAAAGGCGATGTTAGAAATCGTAAAACGCTTGAAAGTGCAATGGCTCAAGCGGTTTCTAATTTTGGAAGTCTTGATATTGTTGTTCCTAATGCTGGAGTTACGCAGGCTGGAGCTATAGAAGAATTTTCCGAGCGAGATATAAAAGTAGTTTTTGAAATCAATGTAGAAGGTGTTATCAAAACTACTCAAGCTGCGGCTCCGATAATGAAAAAGCAAAAATCTGGGCGAATTATTTATATATCTTCAGGTTTGGGTCGCGTGGGAAATGAACTTTTCCCTGTATACACAGCTTCTAAATGGGCAGTTATCGGTTTTGCCAAAAGTGCTGCACTTTCCTATGCGAAAGACAACATAATGTGCAATGTAATTTGTCCAGCATTAGTAAACACACAACTTGCCAATAATCCATATATCTTAAATAAAATGGCTCCCAATAGCCCAAAAATGGAAACCATCTGGGATATGCTAAAAGATGGCAATCCAATTCCTAGAGGGTTTTATGAACCAATCGAGATCGCCAAAGTAGTAATGATTTTTGCAGGAGACGCTACAGCACAAGTTACAGGCGAAGTATTCGATGTCAGTCTTGGAGTATCTGCAAGAAATATTGGTTAGGAGTCTTGTAACCCAATTTTAGACTAAAAATCCCAAGAAGAAACAAGACGTTAAGAGGAAGCAG
>JBDKJC010000682.1:0-3048 GCA_039796815.1 Cyanobacteriota bacterium
TTTGGCAAATTGCTAAACTATGGCGTCCACTTGCTCTCAAGGGAGTAGCAGCTACTTTATTAGAGCCTGAGCTGCTCAGAATTAATGGGCAGATCTTACAGTTACGACAGCTACAGGCAGATGGCGACCATGGTGTCAAACTTCAAGATTTAGGTAACTTATGGTCTCAATGGGCAGAGAATGCCCATCCTAATGTTAAAGAGGTCGTCCTGAAGCTTGCTGCTAATTTAAAGACAGGCGTTATTGCTCAAGCTAGTCAGCTACTGGGATTACTAGATCGAGCGATCGCTCTTTATTGTCAAACCCAACAGTATTCCTACCAAACATATGCCCTGAGCGATTCTGGTCCGAGTCGCAGTAATAACGAGGATGCAGCTTATCCCCTTTATTCGCGTTCCCAAGATATTACCTCTAGCAACAATAGTCTGGCAATTGTTTGTGATGGTGTAGGCGGTCATGACGGTGGAGAAATTGCTTCAGGGGAAACAATCGAGTATTTACAAGGTAAAATTTCTGCCCTGAAGCTAGATGAACTAAAACCACACCAGATTTTCAACAAGCTAGCAAAATATATCAAAGGTGCAAACGATCTGATTAATCAGCGCAATGATACTGAGCAGCGTCAGGAAAGACAGCGCATGGGTACAACTTTAGTGATGGCTCTTGCTCATGCCCAAGAAATGTATCTCAGCCATATTGGTGATTCGCGTATTTATTGGATCACTCATAATAGTTGTCACCAAATGACTGTCGATGATGATTTAGCTTCTAGAGAAGTTCGCTTAGGCTATGCCTTGTATCGAGATTCTTTACAATATCCTTCAGCAGGAGCTTTGATTCAAGCTCTGGGTATGAGAGGTTCGGCGGCGCTCCATCCTAACTTACAACGCTATATTATCGATAATGAATGTGTTTTCTTGCTTTGTACCGATGGTTTAAGCGATTTTGACCGTATAGAACAGCAGTGGAAACAAAATATATTACCACTCTTAGAAGGAAAGCAAGACATTGCCAGTGTAGTCAAAGATTTGATTGCTTTAGCCAATGAGAAAAATGGTCACGATAACGTGACGGTGGCACTAGTTCACTGTCAAGTAAATCCTTTACCTGGTAGCTCACAAGCTACAGTCTCTTGGTCGGACTTAGAAACTGTTTTAGCAGAATCCGCTGACTGGCCCGATCGGGAGCAATTTGACTCTGATTGGTCAGACGTTGCCCCAAATGAAACATCTCTACCGCCAGCTGCGATCTCAGAAAAACAGATGACAGAAGCGATCGGTGAACCTTTAGCAACTAGCAAACCAGCAAAATGGATTAAACCCTTAATTTTTGCCCTTGTCCTGTCGACAATTATTGGTCTATTTGCCTATAAAATGCTACAAGATCGCTTCACTCCCAATCCTGACTCTACACAACCTTTGCCCAGACCTTCAGAAACGGACGCTACACAATAAATGTAAAGCATAATGCATAATAGACCTCTTGCATGAATAGCAGATCGATGTTTTTTCCCTTTAACCTTCTTGATGCAGTCCTAAAGAATACACCTTCGGATATCGCTCATGGGGCTTGCCCTAAAGGATATGCGAAGCGGTATGCTTTAGGGCAAGAGGTCTAATATAGTGGCACTGAGTTTCTGGTTGATATAGGACACACAAAATGTTTTGGTATAACCACCAGCTGATTAATGCTTCACAGTTACACTTAGATCTCAATGATCCGGGATTATGTTACGGAGCGACTAGCTTTACCACAATGCGGGTTTATCATCAGTCCCTAGATCATCCTTTAACTAGCTGGCAGGCTCATTGCGATCGCCTGAAAACATCTTTGTTAGCATTTGGTTGGCAACAACCTGATTGGCAGCAACTCAGACAGGGAGCCGAGATCCTTGCAGAATCTTTTCCTGTCTTACGAATGGCAATATTTCCCGATGGTCGAGAGTGGATCGCAGGGCGCAGCCTACCTGCTAATCTGGAAGAGCTACAAGCTGCTGGTATCACCGCCTGGGTGGCGCAAAATTCTCTATATCGTCGAGATTTACCTCAATATAAGACAGGTAATTATCTTTCTGCCTATTTAGCGCGGAATCAAGCCTTGAGTTTCCAAGCTCAAGAAGCAATCTTAATCGATACTCAGAATAACTGGCTAGAAACTAGTACGGGCAATCTTTGGGGGTGGAAAAATGGTTGCTGGTATACTCCTAGTTTAGAATCAGGGATCTTAGCAGGTATTGCGCGCTGGCGCTGGCTTCATTTCTTCCAAAGTAGAGGTATTAAGGCGATTGAAAATATTTGGAGTCCCGAATTTACCTCCACCCTAGAAGCGATCGCCTACAGTAATTGTGTAGTCAATTGGCTGCCAATCAAAACGGTTTTAGACGGAGCAAAAACAACCAATTATATTGTCAAGCAACCTTGAGTAATAAGTAAAAATAAATAAAAATATTTAGAAAAATAAAAATATTAGCTATTTGGCGATCGCCAGAATTAATCAATTAGCTCAATAGCTACGTAGCTAATTCGTTAACAATCTGCTCAATTTTGCTTAAAGCTGCGCCAGAATTAATAGCTTCACTATCAACCAGTGATTTTTCCATCTCGGCAACCTGATGATTAATCTGTTCTAGATTATCCTGCAAAGGCTGTAGCTGATGCTGATAAAAATCTATCTGGGACTGCATTGCTGCTGTCTGAAAATTCAGCTCATGCAATTTATTCTGTAATTGATTAATTTCCTGTTCTAGCTGGCTTTGCTGAGTTTGCTGCTGCTCCAGCTTGAGTGTCAATTCTTGAATATTTTGTTGGCTCTGGGTTGCTTCTGAGTCTAACTGTTGTTGTTGTTGCTGTAGTTCATGGTGCTGCTGTTCTAAAGTTTGTTTGATTGGAGTTAAATCAATATCTTGAATTGTTGACTCCAAATCAAAATCAACAATTCCCTGGCGACGTTTTAAGACTCGGGAATGTTGCAACAAAACTTGATGTCTCTCCCTTAAAGAGCGTCTTTGACCGACCAATGTTTGATCTAGCATTTTTTTTGCTTCTTTCT
>JBDKJC010000683.1:0-3044 GCA_039796815.1 Cyanobacteriota bacterium
GTAGAGCAGCATAAAGGCGGTTTAATGCCTTAATATAAGCTTTGGCAGAAGCGACAATAATATCAGTATTGGCTGCACGACCAGAATAAACCCGATCCTGATAACGTAAGCGAATTGTGACCTCACCAATCGCATCAATACCTGCGGTAACAGACTGGACAGAGAATTCAATTAGCTCATTGGGAATATTAACAACGCGATTAATCGCCTTGTAGATCGCATCAACAGGTCCTGTACCAATGGCTGCATCGGTTAGTTCTTCACCATTAGGAGTGCGAATAGTCACAGTAGCGGTTGGTTGAGAGCGATCGCCACAAGATATTTGTACTAACTCTAAACGAAATAGTTCAGGGGGTTGTCTGATTTCGTCATTAACAATCGCTTCAATATCCCAGTCGCTAATTTCTTTTTTCTTGTCGGCAACATCTTTAAAGCGGATAAAAGCTTTATTGAGGTCGGTTTCAGAAAGTTCAAAGCCCAACTCAGCCAAGCGAGTACGAAAAGCATTACGACCAGAATGTTTGCCTAAAACAAGCTGTTGGTTATCATTCAAACCAATAGACTGGGCATCCATAATTTCGTAGGTCAAACGATTTTTCAATACACCATCTTGGTGAATTCCCGACTCATGGGCAAAGGCATTCGCGCCGACAATAGCTTTATTAGGCTGTACTATTACTCCAGTGCGGTTAGATACTAGACGAGAAGTTTTATAAATCTGCTTGGTATCTATATTAGTTAAAGGCTCAGTTGATTCTGCTGGTCTGCCTAAAAAGGGATTAAAATACTGACGACGTACGTGTAGTGCCATCACCAACTCTTCTAAAGCAGCGTTACCAGCACGCTCACCAATACCGTTAATGGTACATTCTAATTGTCTAGCGCCGTTTTTAATTGCTTCGAGGAAGTTAGCGACAGCCAAACCCAGATCATTATGACCATGAACAGAAACAACTGCTCGATCGATATTTGGCACATTTTCACAGATACCTTTAATTAAGTCCCCAAATTCTGTCGGTGTGGTATAGCCAACAGTATCAGGAATATTAACTGTAGTTGCTCCCGCAGCGATCGCTGCTTCGATTACCTGATAAAGATACTCGGAATCTGTGCGGACTGCATCCATGGGAGAAAACTCCACATCATCCATAAAGGATTTGGCGTAAGCTACCATCTCTTGAGCAATATCTAACACCTCAGCGCGAGATTTTTTTAACTGATACTCCAAATGGATATCAGAAGTAGAAATAAAAGTATGAATTCTACCCTTAGCAGCAGGTTGTAGCGCTTCGGCAGCAGCCTCAATGTCAGCTTTAATTGCCCTTGCTAAACTACAAATCACAGGGCCATTAGCTGTCCCCACCTGTTGCGCAATTTTCTGTACCGCCTCAAAATCTCCAGGACTGGCAAAAGCAAATCCCGCTTCAATGACATCAACTCCCAGACGGGATAGAGAATGGGCAATTTCCAGTTTTTCTTCAACGTTGAGGGTTGCGCCAGGAGACTGTTCTCCATCTCTTAAGGTGGTGTCGAAAATAATGATGCGGTCTTGTGAATTGTCCATAATCTAAACTTTGTAGATCGTTGTTGATTTTGCCTGTTGATTTCGGGATAATTGTTACGGCTTTAAGCTTCTCTAAAAAAAGCTGACTTTTTAGATTCCGATTGAGCAACATTACTTAGAAATTATAAGCTATATCTTTCAAGAGAATAATCAGAATTATTGACCGACTTTCCCGATGGGCAGGTGTAAACTTGATCTTGCTAAGATGCAGTTAATTTCAAGCTTTGTCGATAATTACTTTTTTACATCTTTCATTAAAAATTTTATTTGATGCGATCGCTATGATTTTACAAGAACTCCAAAACCAAGTTTTAAACCTACCCAGTAAGGAAAAATGGCAACTTCTTCAAACTCTGCTCAATGCCATTCAAAAAGACACCACACCCCCTGAAAGCATTCCAGAAAGAACCTATCCTCTGCGAGGTTTGCCCATTACTATTAGTGATGACTTCGACGAACCTATGTCAGAACTCTGGGAGGCAACTAGCTGAATTAAGCTCAAGAGTATAGAAGAAGTCTAACTTCTCCTATACCCTGTTTGACAGCTAGCTTACTGGCTTAACTTGTGACTAATGAGTTTAAATATAAATTTTCGCTAACTCCTGCAATACTTTTTCTGTCTCTCGCAGATTAAGAACCATCATAAATCCTGACTTTTCATTGTTGGAAGATAGCTCCCCATTCTTCCATTGCCGAGTGGGAATAATTATGTTGCCCGTTCCATTTGCTTTTTCTTCTCGATATAGATTTTTTAAATGATGAGGAAAATAGCTTTGAATAATAGTCAAGTGACCTTTTTGAGTAGAGCTAATAGAGATAGCTCGTTTATTCGTCACTATATAAGCAGTTTTCCGTCCGACTTCCCGTTCTCGCAGAGGAGCAGACAATAACTTAAAACCAAGAAAAAGAAAAGATAAAGTCATAATTAAAAAAATAATTAAAAATATTCGCAACTCAGGGTCAAAATACTTGAAATTTAAAGTTTTAGAGGATTGCCAGACTGAGAATGTCCATATAGCAAAAAAAAAGATAACAAAACTGCTCCAAGCAATACCAAACACAAATAATATGGTTGAATGTAATGTAAAAAATTGAGGGATAGGCTGCTCAATCCATTTTATGAATTCATCAAGCTGGATTTCTCGATCTATTTTTTTGCGAAGTTCCTTGGGTATTTTTAAGTTATTTCTCATAATTAGCTATATAAATAGTAATTATTATTTTCTAAAATTAATAATATTAGATTGTATTTTGAGCTAACTGCTGTAACCATTTCTCCGTCTCTTGTGGATTTTGAACTCCCATGAATCCAATCTCTTCAATGCTTGTACTGGAATTTCCCGCGCTATTTGTTGATCGCTTGATCCTTGTGCCAATAACTACATCACCTGTTCCATCATTTCTTTCTTTGCGGTATAGATTTTTTAATTGTTCGGGAAAATAGCTGATAATATTAGAAAACCAACCACCTTGAATAGTT
>JBDKJC010000684.1:0-3042 GCA_039796815.1 Cyanobacteriota bacterium
CGGCATTCTTTCTTTGGCTGCGACTGGTCATTTAAACACTATGTTTCCTCTTGGTTGCGAACTCAAACAGCGAGGACATAAGGTTACTTTTTTGAGTAATTCAGAAGCTCAAATCCCAGTACAGAAGGCAGGTTTTAACTTCTGTCAGGTTTACTCTCCAATTAATGAAAATAAAATCATTCAAAGACAAAGGACATTAGCAATTTTAGAGAAAACCGATAGGTTAAAAGACATACGGCTCACGCTACAAAAATTTGCCAAAATAGCAGAAACTCGACTTCAGAAAGCTCCAAAAATTATTCAAGAACAAGGAATTAATGCGCTGTTAATAGATGCTTCTGTCTTTGAAGGAGGAACAATTGCTGACTATCTCAACCTTCCCTATATAACCATCTTTTGTGTATTACCTTTCTACCAAGATTTAACTATTCCACCTATTACGACGACATGGCAATACAATCCTGCTTTATGGACAAAACTTCGTAATCGTATAGCCTATGACTTAATAAACTATCTAGCTAGACCAGTTTGGCAAATTACTTCTCAGTATCGCTCTCTCTGGAATCTACCAGCCTATTCCCATACCAACGATATGTTTTCTAAACTAGCTATGATCACTCGCCACATTCCAGAGTTTGAATTCCCTCGTCAACTCCCTCCACATTTCCATTTCACAGGCCCATTTCATACTTCGATTAAAAGACCTCATGTAGCATTTCCCTTTGAAAAATTAAATAATAAACCTCTAATTTATGCCTCGATGGGAACACTCCAAAATTGTCAAAACTTTGTTTTCCAAACCATAGCAGAAGCCTGTACTAACTTAGATGCTCAACTTGTCATTTCTCTTGGTGGAGGACTCGATCCAGAAGCCTTACCAAATTTACCTGGAAATCCTCTAGTCGTAAAATATGCTCCTCAATTAGAACTTTTAGAAAAAGCCAGTCTTAATATAACCCATGCTGGATTGAATACAACCTTGGAGTCATTAAGCTATGGTGTACCGATGGTAGCTATACCTATAACCGACGATCAGCCAGGAGTGGCAGCACGAATTGCCTGGACAGGAGTAGGAGAAATAGTTCAACTCTCTAGCTTAAGTGCTAATAATCTGCGAGAAAGCATTAAAAGAGTGTTAAAAGAGCGATCGCACAAACAAAATGCAGTCCACTTGCAAGAAGCTATTCGCCGTACTCAAGGAGTAAATCGCGCTGTTGATATTATCGAGCAGGCTGTATCTAGCAATAAGCCAGTAATTCAATGATCAGGCGTGTTTCCAACTTTGTTCGGTTGCCTCATCTGCTGGAAATAGACATTCAATTCGTATTTCCTGAAGCGTGATGTCATAAGGAGTTCCTAATGTAGCGATCGTTGTAAAAAACTGCCAATGCAGATCGTTTTTCTTGAGGTTAATCGTGAAGAGCAAAGTATTTTGTGCGGTTTGATTTGAGGAGTTCCAAAGAGAAGAAACGTCAGGATAGCTCATTAGCTCGTTAAACAACAAATTGGACTGTTCGCTTTCACCAGATAATTTTGCTTCTCGATGTAATCGCTCAAGCAAGTGTACGACAAATTCCTCCCAGTTGACGATAAATGGACGCAACCCCTGGGAATGAAATACTGCTCGCATCAAATTAATTTTCCCGTCAACGCAGAAAAGCTTTTGTAGTTTATTTGAATCGATAAACGTTGTTAAGAGTCTAGTAGCTCCATTGTTGGTCAAAAGTAGATTCCAGTAGCGATCGACTACGATCGCAGGATAAGGTTCTTGTTGGCACAGCATGAAATCAAGAGCTTTACGAACTGAGGTCATTTCAGGCGCAGATAGATCTGTCTCCGTGTGAATAGGTGCAAATCCTGCCGAAGTTAGCATCAGATTTTGCTGTCTTAAAGGAATTTCTAAAGCAGTTGCTAATTCGAGAATCATCTCCCGACTGGGTTTAGCTCTTCCCGATTCGAGAAAACTAATGTGTCGCTGCGATACTTCACTCTTTAAAGATAGATCGAGTTGACTTAATTTACGTCGATCGCGCCATTGTTTGAGAAGTATTCCAAATGAGTTAGTTTCGCTGGAATTCAGAGGATTCAAAAGTCTTGTCATAATTATCTCGCTATGAACAGGAATATTATCAAAAAGTCTATGGCTTATAGCTTTGCTCCTTTATTACCTGTCAGGTAATTGTTTTAATTATCCGCCTTTGGCAAGATTGTGACATATCCACTTAAGGAGAAAAAAACATGATTGAATCAACTGCGAATATCTCAACCACAAATTCATTCAATTTTAAAAAACTATTGTATTTACTTCTCATAATCGTAGGTACGATCGCCCCTTGGTTTTGGATACTTCAAGATCCAACTGTCTTAGTTTCTCCAGCTTTATTTATGCAGAGAGCTTTTGCTAATAATGTTTCTTCTGCGGTGGGAGACGATTTACTGATTAGTGCGATCGCCTTTTTCTGCTTTGCGTGGGTAGAATTAAAACGGTTGGAAATTTCTCGCTTATGGATGCTTGTCTACATCGGATTGACCTTTGGAATTGGGCTTTCTTGCGCTCTACCGTTTTTTCTGTATCGTCGAGAGCAAATTTTAGATCGATAAAATCACATAGCAAAAGATCGGCGATCGTATTTCTGGTAGTGCGATCGCTTATCTTTAGAAGAAATCACATCAACTAAACCGTCGTCGAGCCAGGAAAACTTGAATCTTAACGACTAAGTTGAGCGGTGGCTAGAGCTTTGGGCATCGTCACCGATTTTTTGAAACCGTCCGCTCCAACGCGATGTTAGACTGGGCTGATGCGACCGATCTACAAATTTTCTATTGCTTTCGGCTTGTTGTTTTGGCAAATCGGCAAAGATTGCTCTTAAGTCATGATTAAATGAGCGATCGCCCTCACTAGCGCATCTGGTTTAATCGGTTTACTCAAATGTTCCTGAAATCCAGCTTGTAGTGCCTGTTGTCGATCGAAGTCTCCAGCATAAGCCGTCAGCGCGATCGCTTTAATTTCTCCCCCTTGCTTGGGCGACAAGCTTCTAATCT
>JBDKJC010000685.1:0-3041 GCA_039796815.1 Cyanobacteriota bacterium
TCAAACTGAATATTTCCTGCAAGAGAAGCCAGAAATTGCTGATATTCATGATCATCTTCTTCTGGTTCAGTATCCATCACATCTTGGATGCGTTCAATGGCGATCGCCACCTCTTGAAATTCATTCCATAAAATAGTTAGACGACGAAAAGGAGTTAGAACATTAGTTAACAACATATTGAAAGCTACTAATTGCCCAATAGTTAGAGCATTATTAATTACCTGCCATGCCCCAAACCAAAGCAGTGCAGTGGTCATCAACATTTCTATGGTGTTACTTAGTGTTTGCAAGGTATTACTAATTAATTGACCAGAAAAATTCTTTCTAATTGATTTCCCAAAAAAATCTTCAGTTTTCCAACCGACAGTATGTTCAACCGCCATAGCTTTAACGGTTTGAATTCCCGTTAAGGCTTGAATCAGGTAACTATTTTCCTCTGCTTTGGCATTAAAAATTTCTCGCGAAACCTTTTGCAACAAAGGTGTAGCTGTTAGTGCTAGTAAGATAAAAGGTGGTACAACAGCAAGGGTTAGTAGTGCCATTTTCCAGCTATACCAAAACATCAACCCTAGATAAATAAAGACGGTGAGTAAATCGAGCAAGATGGATAAAGCTTCACCCGTAAGAAAACGTTGAATTTTATAGTTTTCCTGTACTCTAGAAATAATATCCCCTACATAACGAGACTCAAAAAATCCCAGAGGTAATCGCAGAGTATGTTTGATAAAGCCAATCACCAGGGCAACATCGACTCGATTGGCAGTATGGTCAAGAAGATACTGTCGTAAGCCAGTCATCGTTACGCGGAAAAGTCCGAAAATTAATAATCCCAGTCCCACCGTATTCAGGGTAATTTGACTACCCTGCACCACAACCCGATCTAAAATTAATTGGGTAAAGATAGGAGTGATTAATCCTAATAATTGAATAAGAAGAGACGCGATAAAAATTTCTCCTAGCACCAGCCAATGAGGACTGACTAAGTTAATAAACTGCCAGAGAGAGGGGTTGCTTTCGGATATTTCATGCCATCTTACAGTGGGTTTTAATAAGATCAGGTATCCTGTCCAATCTGCTTTGAATTGAGCATGAGTTAAAATACGCTGTCCGATCGCAGGATCGCTGACAATCACCTGCTTAGGGGTAACTTTCCAAACTACAATAAAATGTTTGCCTTCCCAATGAGCGATCGCAGGTAAATTTTGTTCTGTTAACTGTTTTAGTCCTGCCTGTACAGGACGAGTAGCAAAACCGATACTTTCTGCCGTAGTAGCTAGAGAACGTATAGATGTACCATTGCGATCGACATTACATCTATCCCTAAGTTCATTCGGGTTTAACCGTTTGCCCCAATAAAGACCAATAGTAACTAAACAAGCGACACCACAATCAGAAGCACTTTGTTGAGCAAAGAAAGGATACTGTTGAATTAGACGCTGTAGCCAATGTTTGAACTTTTGAGTAGGAGAAGGAACATAAGCTTTATAAAGCAAGTTATTAACCCCTGCTCCCTGCCCCCTGTTCCCTTGCTCCCTGTTCCCTTGCCCCCTGCTCCCTGCCCCCTGCTCCCTGCCCCCTGCTCCCTGCTCCCTACTCCCTGCTCCCTGCTCCCTGCTTCCTGCCCCCTGCTCATCTGTTTCCTCAAACAGAGCATTTAAACCAGAAGCTTTTTGCCAGAAATACTCCCGAAATTTGGGATACTTTTTCATTAATGGCAACAAGGCAGCAGCATCAAGAAATGCTAATTGGCAATCAAAAGCTGCTGTTACCTGGTAAGATTTGAAATTAAACTCAGAAAATAAAGTAAACTCGCCAAAACTTTTGCCTATTTCTTGTGTAGCAATTAATTCATCTCGATCATCGAGTAACCGAACTTTCCCTTTAAGAATAAAATAAATTCCCGATCGCAGGTCAAGTACTTTACCAGGTTTGGGGGTAAAAACTTGAGCCGATTGACGACAGAATTGATAATCGCGATCGCTAAGTATTTCTTGAGGAAAATCCTGAAGAATTTGAGTATTTAAATTCATAATAATTTCAATTTATTCAACGTTATTAGAGTTAGTTGACGGCAAATCTTGAATAATCAAGCGTGAGTTTGACGGAGGTTTAATTGCTTGTTCGTCTGACTTTTTCTCTTTTTCAGACATTTCTTTAAGCAGCCGATTGATGTGTTGTCCACTTACTTTGATGCCTAATTCACGTTTTAATTGTTTACTTAGGCGTTGTCCACTCCAGCGATCGTAGTCATAACCATAATCACAGGGATTTTCTGTTAATAGTTCGTACAAACGCTCTAAATATTCATCATTAATTTTTTTAGGACGACCTCGAAGATGCTCTCGCCATTGATGTGCCTTACCACTTTTTGCAAGTAGAATCCAACGGCTAGCTGTTGCAGTAGAACAACCTATTATTTGACAAATTTCTGCTTGAGATTTTCCTTGATCAGCTAACAACATGATGTTGATACATCGATAATTTACTTCAGATAAATTCTGATCTTGTAAAAGTTTTTGTAGCTGTTTACGTTGAAAATCACTTAAGCATTGATTTTTTTCGGAATTATTCAATATAACCTCCGACACAACATAAATCTCTCATTAATGTTTCCAGTTGAGATAATTTTGTCGGATCTGTAAGAGAATTAATAGATATATTTCTGACAGACTACAGGCACTTTTCTGCTAATCAACTGTCTAGTAAGTGTCAACTGCTTTATTTTCTCTATTGCTATGATAGAAACAAATATAACTCTTCTATAAATCGCTCAATCATGGCAACTGAAGAAATCAAAATTCGCGTCGATCCTGAGACAGCTAAAGCTTTTAACTCTACTTCTGCCTCAGAGCGTCAGAAATTAGAACTTTTACTAAATCTTAAATTGAAAGAATCTTTAAGCAATAGCGATTCTCTCTTGAAAATTATGGATGAAATTAGTCAGGAAGCTATAAATAAAGGACTAACTCCAGAAATTCTTCAATCTCTACTTGAAGATGAGTGATCTTTACGTTTTCGATACTAACGTTTTAGTAAGTGCT
>JBDKJC010000686.1:0-3026 GCA_039796815.1 Cyanobacteriota bacterium
TTAGGATTAGGACATTTGTAAAAACTGAAACCTTGAGAGAGTAAACTTTTCCCTTTTCCCTTTTCCCCTTTCCTCTTTCCCTAGCGCGTAGCGCTATAGATTGTCAGAACCATGAAAAGTAACGGCAGTAAAGATACCAAAGAAAGCGATCGCCTGTTCGCTAAAATCCAAGAGTTAGTCTTGTGTCATTCACCTAGTGGGTTAGAAACAGAAATTGATGATCTGTTGTTAGAACAGTTTCAAGCGTTGAATGTAGAGGTTTGGCAGGATCGAGCAGGTAACGTAATTGCCAAAATTCCTGGACAAGATCCTACAAGAGCGATCGCAATTACGGCTCATAAAGACGAAATCGGCATGATTGTTAAATCTATTGATGATGATGGCTGCCTTCAGGTGCGTCGTTTGGGGGGTTCGTTTCCTTGGGTATACGGCGAAGGAGTAGTTGATATTTTAGGGGATCGAGAGGTGATTAGCGGTATTCTCTCCTTTGGTTCGCGTCATGTTTCCCATGAATCACCACAAAAAGCCCAGCAGATTGATACTCCTTTGATCTGGGAGGATGCTTGGGTGGAAACGAAGTGTAGTTTATCTGAGTTAACTACTTTAGGTGTGCGCCCTGGTACTCGGGTAGTAATTGGCAAACACCGTAAACAGCCATTTCGTCTCAAAGACTATATTGCTAGCTACACTTTAGATAATAAAGCTTCGGTGGCTATTCTTTTGACTCTTGCTGAACGAGTACAAAATCCTCCTGTCGATATTTATTTAGTCGCTTCAGCTAAAGAAGAAGTGGGGGCAATTGGCGCACTATACTTTACGCAAAATCAGACTTTAGAATCCTTGATTGCTTTGGAAATTTGTCCTCTAGCAGATGAATATCCTATAGAGTCTGGTGTTGCTCCTGTATTACTCTCTCAGGATAACTATGGTATTTACGATGAGTTGCTCAACGCGGAAATTCGTACCGCAGCCGCTAAAGCCGAAGTCCCTCTACAGCTAGCGGTAATTGATGGTTTTGGCAGTGATGCTTCAATTGCGATGAAATTTGGTCATGTTTCTCGGGGTGCTTGTCTGAGTTTTCCTACCCAGAATACCCACGGTTATGAAATTGCTCATTTAAAGGCGATCGCTAACTGTATTGAGATTTTAGCTACTTATTGCCTAACTATTTAAACGTAAGTTTGGAGTTCGACAATTAGGGTTTCAGCTAGATTTAGCCAACCAATTTTTAATTGTGTTGATAATTCTTGCGCTCAAAACAATTTAATTTAATTTATGACTTAATTTACACTTTTGCAGCTGAAGCTAGACAATGCTGTAATTGCCTCGCTAAACCTTGGACATGAGGTTCTTCGATAAAAGTATAGTGATCGCCAGTACAATCATATACTTCTATTTCTCGATCAGATAGTCCGCTCCATCCACATTGTGCGACTGGCTGATAAAAATCTTCAGCAGGATTGGTTTTTGCTCTAAAGATAGTAATTTTTCCTGCATAAACTGAGGGAATATAATTTGAACTTGCTTGTAAATTAGCTTGATAAAGATTTTCCCACAATTTTAAATCTTCAACAGTATAGTTAGGAAACTCATTAATCAAATTATAAAAATATTTAGTACTAGTTAAGTAATGAAAATAATTATTTTTCATCGTTTCACCCTTAAACAGATGATATAAGCTTTTCACTCGCAATGTCTTAAGTTTTTTGAAGATATAATCAGGTCCAATCGACAAAAAATTACGCAAATATTGCAAAAATATTTGATGTAATGGTAAATATTTAAGACTTTCTGGAGCATAACAGTCTAATAATGCCAATAATGAAACCTCTTGACCTTGTTCTTTAAACTGTCGAGCCATTTCAAAAGCCACAAGTCCTCCAAAGGAATAACCTCCGAGTAAATAAGGCCCCTGCGGTTGTATAGTTTTTACTTCCTGAATATAGAGCTTTGCCATTTCTTCAACACTAGTTAACGGAGTAGTTTCTCCATTTTGCCCTGGCGCTCTAATGGCGTAAAAAGGCTGCTCTGAACCGAGACGATTAGCCAAACTTTTAAAAAAGAGAACTTCACCTTGTGCGCCATGAATACCAAAAAACGGGACTTTAGACCCATAGGGCTGAATTGGTACAAGATACGATGAATCGGGTAAGTGTTGTTTTTGACCGATCACTTTGGCTAATTGCTCAATCGTAGATGCTTGCAATATAGTGGACAAAGTTAATTTCTGATTGAATGATTGATGAATTTCCGCAAATAATCGTACTGCCAGCAGAGATTGTCCACCAAGATCGAAGAAATTATCATGGATGCCAATATTCTGGATGCCCAAAACATTTTGCCAAATTGCTGCCAGTTGGAATTCTAATTGGTTTCTGGGAGCGACATAGGTTGCTTCTGGTTCATATCTAGCTTGCTCAGGTGCTGGTAGGGCTCGATAATCTATTTTGCCATTCGGAGTTAGGGGTAAAGTCTCTAGAAAAATGAATGCACTTGGTATCATGTATTGCGGTAGCTTTTGCTTAAGGAATCCGCGTATTTCTTGTTGAGTAACTGTCTGTTCTGGGTAGGGAACAATGTAGGCGACTAAGCGCTTATCTCCTGGGTTATCTTCTTTAGCGATCGCAACTGTTTGCTGTATACTTTGATGTAGCGCGAGCGTAGCTTCAATTTCACCCAGCTCAATGCGAAAGCCACGAATTTTTACCTGATTATCAATTCGTCCCAGATATTCAATTTTACCCTTATGCCCTAAAGGATATGCGTAGCGGGCTAAATCTCCTGTTTTATATAATTTTGATTGGCCCTGAGTAAAGGGATTGGTCACAAATTTTTCAGCGGTTAATTCAGAACGATTTAAATAACCTCGGGCTAAACCTGCTCCACCTATATAGATTTCTCCTGGAACTCCCACAGGAACTGGTTGTAAGTTTTTATCTAAAATATAAGTCTGAAGATTGGGTAATGGTCTACCAATCGGGATGCTAGATACGCTATCGAGCTGAGGGGGAATTTTATAACTGGTA
>JBDKJC010000687.1:0-3024 GCA_039796815.1 Cyanobacteriota bacterium
CTTAATTTCCCTATTTGCCGTGCTGTTTTTAGGAGAACCATTGACAGTTAAGATGGTTTTAGGAACGGGATTAATCTTAATCGGAACACTGGTATTGATGCGATAGTTGGTTGAGTGCAATCGCGTGATTGTAGTCGGCTTCAGCTAAATCTAGCTTTCATTGTTGGTAGTGAATAATACCCCGATTGAATGTGGCTTTTAACGGTGCTGAACCAGTTCAATAAAATACTTTAGAGAGATTTTGTGCAAAATTTGCACATTGTGGTTTTCGTTCTGAAGCGTTTTATCCTTTTTGTATTAAGTACGGATAATCAATTTTATGTTAAAAATACCTATCGGTCAGAAAATTCACCGTAACGTCTGGATTTTAGGCTTCGTTAGTTTGCTTACCGATACTGCTTCTAAAATCATTCAGTCTTTACTGCCTCTGTTTTTAGTATCGGTATTAGGGGTAAATTTAATAACGGTCGGGACTATTGAGGGCATTGCCGAATCGACTGCTGCTATTGTTAAGGTATTTTCTGGAGTTTTGAGCGATTATTGGGGCAGACGTAAAGAATTGGCGATCGCAGGATATGGATTGTCGGCTTTGGTAATTCCCGTTTTTGCTCTAGCAAATAGCCCCGTTTGGGTACTGATCGGACGTTTTGGCGATCGCGTCGGTAAAGGCATTAGAGTCGCTCCTCGTAACGCTCTGGTTGCTGATGTTACCCCTCCAGAAAAAAGAGGTGCAGCTTATGGTTTGCGACAATCTCTCGATACTCTTGGCGCGGCGGCTGGCCCTTTAATTGCCGTTGCTCTAATGTATGCTTCAAGACAAAATTTTCGTTTGATATTTTGGCTGACAACTATTCCAGGGTTGTTAGCGGTATTGTTGCTAGTATTGGGGATTAAAGAAAGTTCGACCAAGCGATCGCCACAAAACCCCCTTCAATGGAGGGCGCTAGCCAGTTTAGACCGAGGCTACTGGATCTTACTTGCTGTAACTCTACTGTTCGACTTGGGTAACTCTAGCGATGCTTTTTTGTTACTGCGAGCGCAACAGCTAGGAATTGAAAGTACATTTATTCCCCTATCTTTTGTGGTGATGAATTTCACCTACTTTTTAAGCGCCTATCCAGCAGGAGTGATTTCGGATCGCCTCGGTAGATTTGGTTTAATAATTGCTGGATTTTTACTTTACGCTTTGGTGTATTTAGGTTTTGCTTATGCTCGAACTCAGACGCAAATTTGGAGTTTATTTGCCTTTTATGGCTTGTATCAAGGAATGAGTAAGGGATTACTTTTGGCGGCAATTAGCGATCGCGTTTCTGTTAATTTAAGAGGGACGGCTTTCGGTGCGATCGCCTTGGCTACAGGTGTAGTTTTATTTCCCGCTAACTTAATTGCAGGAATACTTTGGGAACAAGTAAATTATCAAGCTCCTTTCATCTTTGGCAGCATTTTAGCGATCGCGGCAACGCTTTTACTAATGTTAGAACTCAGAAACTTAGATTGAGTTTAAACTCGATTGATGTGATAAGAAATTCGAGCGTTTTCTTAAAATTTACCTGTTATCTAAAAATTCATCAATTGTTAAATCGATATCTTTGGCAATTTGTCGTAATAACCTGGGGGAAATATCTCTTCCTTTATGAAAGGGTATTGTTGTCCCGCGACCATCCTGATGGCGGAATTGTTTATGCGAACCTTTTTGACGCACTTCAATAAATCCAAGATTGTTTAAAATGCGAACAACTTCTTGCGGTTTAAGGATCGGAATCTTACTCATGAATTTTTAAACTACAATCTGTTGAGTACCAACAAATTGGGTTTCAAAGGTTATATCTTCATCTTCTAGTAGCATTTCTATTACTTCCTTTAGATTTTCTTGCAGTTCGTCTAGAGTTTCTCCCTGAGAATGTGCGCCTTTAAACCCTGGAATATAACCTACATAGAGATTGGTATCTAAGTCACGTTCGACAATTGCGGTAAATGTCTTCATCAAAATATTCTTTACTGTGATGGAATCTATTTATTATCATACTTTTCTATATTCAATCGGTAGGTAGAGAAATGCGATCGCTCGATTAATGTTTTGATAAATGCGATCGCCTGACAACCAAACATTAGATAATGCGATTGCTTTTCAATTTAAGTTTTTAACTAATAGCGATCGCTCTATGTGATGTGATGGGAGATTTGATTTTAAAAGAATATCGCTGCAAGTAGGAGAGTGATTTTTGGTGGACAACATAGCTCTTGCTGAAACGTTTTTTGTCTTTTGAATTTTTGCCCACCCTACGAAGGCGCGATCGCCCGATCTTGTAGTGCGATCGCACTTACAAAGGTTTAATTTAGAAACTCATTGTGATGCTGTTTAGTTTTGCTGTAGTTAGGTTTATTGAGATGGGTACGGGGAATATTTATATTACTGGGGGTATCTGTTTGGTTAGTGCGATGGCGTTGAAGCAGTTGGGGAATGTTAGAGGGCAAGGAAGAGGTTGGGGCAGTGATCGGTAAAATTATTTAGGATTTAACAGAGTTCACCGATAGAAATATCTCAAAAATTAAAGAAATGATTGAATTTTCAAGTCGCTCAACTACTAAGCAAATTGCAATTATGTGTGGATTGCTCCTGACAGCATTTTTGGTTGGCTCTTTAGTCGGATACGTGCGAGGAGCATTGGGATATGAACAAAGCAAATTATTTCATTTATTTGCTGTTTATTAATCTACGATAGAAGTATCTATGTTTCTTACTTGCCGCAAAGTAAATCCGCCGATGCCAACCAGCATCATGGCGATCGCACTAATAATAATCATCAGAGCCATACCGCTCCCTTCCCCCGTACCGAGAATTTTGCCGAACAATTGAGCAGGCCAGTGCCGGGAATGCATCAAAGGCTCAAATACGCGATCGGCTAATAGTCCCGCGCTTAAATTAGCAGAAGATTGGACAACAATTCCCACTAGATAATCGGCAGCAAAAACCCGTCCCTGTAGCTCTGGCGCAACTTTAGAGTACCAAATTGCCATATAGGA
>JBDKJC010000688.1:0-3023 GCA_039796815.1 Cyanobacteriota bacterium
AAGCTTTGTAGCTTACATCAAATATCAGTAAATAATCATGAGTCAGTCAATATCTAATCAAAACATCAAGTCTGTCTTATCACCAAATCCAGGTATTAGTGGACAAAGCAACAAGTCTAGTAGTTCTTTGGGTGATTTTATTCAGGAAACATTAGCCCAGACTCAACGTCTATTTATTCAACTGCAACGTCGTCCTTCGACCTTGGTTGCGGGCATCATTCAACCTTTTATGTGGTTGGTCTTGTTTGGCGCATTGTTTAGCAAAGCACCATCAGGGTTATTTGGTACTGACCTGAGTTACGCTAAATTTTTAGCCCCAGGTGTAATTGTTTTTACTGCTTTTTCGGGAGCATTAAATGCAGGTTTGCCAGTAATGTTTGACCGTGAATTTGGGTTTTTGAACCGTTTGCTAGTAGCACCATTATCTTCTCGCTACTCAATTGTGGCAGCTTCAACAGTTTATATCATTGCCCTGAGCTTTATTCAGACCGCAGTAATTATCTTTGCCAGTGCTGTGTTGGGTGCGGGATTGCCAGGGATTGCGGGATTAAGTGCGATCGCCTTAATTGTCTTTCTCATTGTTCTAGGAGTTACCGCCTTAAGCTTAGGTTTGGCCTTTGCCCTACCTGGTCATATTGAACTAATTGCCGTGATTTTTGTAACTAACTTACCCCTGTTGTTTGCGAGTACAGCTCTTGCGCCCTTGAACTTTATGGCTGATTGGCTTCAAGTAATTGCCCTGCTTAATCCTTTGACTTATGCGATTGAACCCATTCGCTATATTTATGGTCATGGAGATTGGGCGATTAACAGTATCGTCATGGATACTCCCTGGTTCGGGTTTAGTTTTGGTGCTGTTATTTTAGTATTGTTGGCGTTTGACGCTTTGATTTTACTGTCAATTCAACCTTTATTACGTCGTCGTTTTGCTTAAAAATAACGAAGTGCGACGCGGAGCTAGTCCTTTAGGGTATCCTTTAGGATAACCTTAACAACTTAATAACTATGATTAAAAATAACCGATTAAATCACACTTCTTGGGCTATGGGCATAGCTTTTGTGGCGATCGCAGGATTAAGTTCTTCTGCCTTAGCTCAATCTAGTACAGGTGCTGATGATGGCTATCAGCCCAACGAAAAAAATGGTATTTATGGAGATGCGCCTGCGGGGTTAAATCCTCTAGATATTATGCATCGCGCCCAACAAACAAATGGACGTAGTGCAGCCGAGTTTGATCGAGAATCTCAGACCCAAATCGACAATTCTGCATCAGATTTTAAACGTCTTCAACAGCAAAGAATTTTAGAACAGCAGCAGTCAGGCTCAAAAGAGCAAACAGAAACCATTGACGCTACTACAGATTCTGTTGAGTAGACTAGAAAAATCCAATTGTTCTTTAATTTTTTTAACTAATTAAATGGGTTTGGCGATTACCCGCAGGGTACGCTTTGCGATCGCTGAACCCATTTTTTAGATCACTTTGTAAATTAAGTTTTGGCTAAGTTTTGGCTTGGGAGCTTATTTTTTGGCGATCGCGCAAATTAAATTTGCCATTCATGCTTGATTAGTTGCTTGAACAAATTATCCTTCATCATCATCTGACGTTGTAGCTCAACTATTAATTCTTGTGCTTCTTGCTGAGATAAAGTTTTTGTTTGATCCGCTATTTTTCTAAGATGAAACTTTTGTTCGATTGTTAGTGTATTGTTTTCACTCATCACACACCTACTAGTTGAAATAATGTTAATTACTTTGATAATAATCAAAACTTTTTTAATTAATACCTATCTAAAGACCGATCAAATATTGAATATTTGAATTTTAGGTGGAAAGTTGCTAATGATACCTTTTTAGCTGCTTTTCTCCTAGCGTCTTGGCATTTTTGTTATATAAGACACATTGACATGTTTTTTGGTATCACTTGTAGCCAATCAAACATCTATACTTATAAATAAATAAAATAACTGAGATAATTTAAATTTATTTTGAAATATTACTAAAGATAGATAATATTAAGAAATATATTTTCTATCTTTAAAGTAGTTAATCTAAAAAACACAATTAAGGGAATTATCAACATGGCAAATATGCAAAATAAAGCACCAGAAGAACATTATGGATCTCAGTCCGAGCGCAAATATGGTGAGTTTGCGACTAAATTTCAATTCGGTTCTAATCCTAGTGCAGAGATTTGGAACGGTAGATTAGCAATGGTAGGCTTTCTAGGCGCAATGATAGTAGAATTAACTACTGGACAAGGCTTCTTCCACTGGCTTGGCATAGCATAATCTGACCAATAGTCAGAGTAATCCACAGATATAGTGGAGTAATCTCTGACTCTAATCAATAATTATCTGGGAATTTATTGACAACCCTGTCTTGGACGGGGTTGTTTGGTATTAAAGTATGTACGCAAATTACTGATTACTAATTACTGATTACTAATTACTAATTACTGAATCCTCTACAGTTTAATATTTACTTGACAAACACACTCTAAAAGTAGTTTTTTAAAATCCTAAGTCAGCCTTGGCAACTTCAGCAGCAGCATATACTTCTTCATTGGGCATTTCTTCCCAATCGGTACAGCCGATTTCACTATAGAATTGGGCATCGTAGGGGCGAGTACGGACAACTACAGGCATGGGTACAGCATGACCGAGAATTAAAGCCTGTTGTTTGGAATCTAACTTGGCTAATACAGATTTTAAGTTTGCTCCCCCAGATACCCCTGTAAAGATCGCCTCGATGTCTTTTTCGTCGTTGAGCAAGCAGGTAACGCGAGTACCGATTTGGGACATGACTTCGTTATCGATTCCTGATGGTCGCTGATCTACTACTAGTAGAGTAACAAAATATTTGCGCATTTCTCTGGCGATCGTGCCAAAAATGGTTTGATGAACCACACTAGAATCGAGAAAACGGTGTGCTTCTTCAATCGTGATTACCAACTGGCGGGGTTTGTCGAGGGGGTTTTTGGTTTGCAAGAAGCGATCGGCTTTTTTGACATAGCTGGCATGAAT
>JBDKJC010000689.1:0-3020 GCA_039796815.1 Cyanobacteriota bacterium
GTCAGGAACTTTTACAGCAAAGCAGTAGTTGGGTATGACATATGGCTTTTGATGACTACAATCTAAATCTTGAAAGTAGTATGCTGGTATTGATGAGATTGTTTCTAACTGAAAATACTGAGCAGTATGAGAAATACCAGTTTCTTCAACAACTTCTCTAGTTGCTGCTTGAATTGGTGATTCTTCTATTCCTCCTCCTCCTGCTATTGCTTGCCAGTAAGATTCATCTGCTCTTTTAAAGATGCAATACTGAAAATTTTGATCGTGATTTCTGAAAAAAGGAATTACTAAAATTTGAAATGATCTTTTACTCATTTGGTGACTCTCCAGACATTCATCTTCCATGAAAAGCGATCGCTATTGTCATCACTTCACTTAAACTTAGACGCGAGTTATATGCGTATTAGAAATAAACCATGAAAAAACAGTTGAAGGATGACAATAACACTCAACTTGGCTGTGTTGTACCACTTCATAATAAGACTTTGGCAGTAGGAACTCTCAAAAGTATTCTCAATCAAGCTAATGTATCTATAGATGAGTTTACTCAAGTTTTATAAACTTTAAAGCTAGTTCACCAAGAGTTTGAAGTTAATCTGCCAAGCATTTTGAAAACATTGTATTGACAGGTAAGAGTTTTTGATGTTACCTTCTTTTCAGAACTATCATTCTGGTTTGTAATGCCTCGAAATAAAGAATTTGATCCCGAAATTTGCCTCGATAAACTAATGTATTTATTCTGGCAAAAAGGATATCTAGATACGTCAATAGCTGATCTAGTAGAGTATTCAGGTGTTCAACGCTATGGGTTATATGAAACTTTTGGCGGTAAGCAAGAGATATTTCAACGGGTTCTTGAGCGATATCAGGATACTGTTGTTTCTCAGCGGTTAGTGATGCTTGAGAAGAGAAACTCATCTCCTTCCCTGAGTGAAATCAAACAATTCTTTGAGCAATTCATTCAGCTACTCGATGATCCTTCTGGTTCTTCAGGCTGCCTAATGTGCAATACGGCTGTTGAGCTTGGGTGTCATAGTGAAGAAGTTACTGCTAAGATTCTGCAATACTTTGACCGATTTCGCCAAGGTTTTGCGCGATCGCTGGAACGAGCTAAACAGAATGGGGAAATTTCCAAGCACACCGATATTGAGCAGATGGTTGAATTTCTAGTTGGAAGTCTAGTTGGTATGACGGCGTATGCGCGATCGCCAGTCCCAAAAATTCATGTACACAACTACATCAAGGGAATTATTGCAATCTTACACAATCTTTAGTTTTTTTGCTTTTTTTCAGAATAAATATTCTGGTATTCAGTCAGCCTAATTCAGCAATGCAAGATATCAAATCACGCCTTGGAGTCTGCGAACAAAATAAATCTAAGAGGTCATCATGAATAAACGTCAATTTAGCATTACTGCCTTGCTCAATCAACTATCACTCAACAGTGTCGAGACATTCCAGCAGCAAGTATTAAAGCTTGCCATTCCAGAAAACTACTTTGAGCGAGAGACTCGGCGAGAACCGCTTTTTGAGAAAATTGCAGACAGAGTATACGCATTTAGATACGGCTTTAATCGTGCTTTGATTCTTGATACAGGTGCAGGACTTGCCATTGTTGATTCATTTAATCGCAATCTCTGCGAAGCACTTCAAAAAGAACTCAACTATTATTTTCCCCAAATCTCTGTTGAATGGTTGTTCTATTCACACTATCACCTCGATCATGTGCGAGGTGGAAAAGTACTTTCGCCACATAATGTCTTTGCTCATGAAAAGTGTCTGTCTTACTGGAAAGACCTGAATTCCCCAGACGTTTTGATGCCAACTCAAACCATCTGTGGAGATCAAATTCTTCAACTAGGACAGTTAGAAGTTCATCTACTCGATCTCGGTCTCTCTCATTCTGATACGTTGTACGCTTTTTATCTGTCTCAACAGCGAGTTCTCTATGCTCCTGATGCTGGATTTGTTAATGCGGTTCCTCCCTTTGGCTTTCCAGACTTTTATCATCCTGGTTATATTCGCGCTCTAAATCGACTCATCGAACTTGATTTTGATGAGTTTGTTCCTAGTCATCTCGATCGTGGCTCTAAAGAGGATCTGATTAACTTTCGGGACTTCATGGTTGAAGTTCGCAATCGCTCTGAGACAGCACTTGCCGAGCGAAACTATACGGCAACGAGTGGAAAAATTATCAAGGATATCTTTGATGAAGTGTACCCTGCTCTTAAGGAAAAATATGGCCACTGGCATGGATTTGATTCTATGGCTTTTCCTCTATTCCTTCGACAGGTAGGGGGTGTATATTTGGGACACTAAAATCAGTGTGAATCAGATAGTTAGTCACTCAATATAATTTTAAACTTTACGCCTGATGTGAATTAAAAAGTTGCTGGCTTTAATTACGCAATAAAAGCTGATAGCTGATAGCTTTTTGATAAATTTCCTACTAATGACTTCCCCATAGTAGTATTAGGCGTTGTAACTTTGAATTATTTCTGGTGCTAACTTACGTAAAATTGGAATAGCGCGATCGCCAAATCCGCCAATATTATCGACTAGTAATAAATACTTGTTGGCATCTAGATATTCTCGGTAAGAAAAAGTGTCTCCTGCCGTACTAGTAGCCCAACCAGCACCACCACCGACAAAAACGCTACCCATAGCACCACCAATCGCGCCTAAGATCCCACCGACGATATGATTTCCTGGATCTCCTGCCCAATCGAGGTTATGCAGTCCTGTAATTAAATTAAAAATATACCCGCCAATAAAACCGAAGGGTACTAGCCAGTACGCCATAAAAATTGCTTTTTTGCGGGCTTGCTCCTTAGAATCATATAGTCCCACTTCGTCAGCGGTTTTGTAGCCACGTCCAGCGATCGCCATTTTACTCAAGGGAATACCAGCTTTTTCTAACGCTGTGTAAGCTTCTTCCACCTGAAAGCGATCGGGTAATACAGCAATTAGATAATTCATTGATTAACTCGCAACTAAACCAGACAGATTACATTGTTTAA
>JBDKJC010000690.1:0-3018 GCA_039796815.1 Cyanobacteriota bacterium
ATCAATCCGATTGGTATCTATCTAATTTAAAACTTTTAAAGATCTGCCAGCAAAGAGAAAAGACATTAACCATCAGTTCTCTTCCTCCCAGCATTTATGAGCTAAAAATTGATGATGATCGATTGAGATTACCTTTACCTGGAGTAATAATTGTACATTGCGATCGCAACGCGTGGACGGAGTCCAATCGCCAGTTATGGCTTTATGCCTATAAAGGTCGGGATTTAAGTTTAAGTTCGCCACTGTACAACTATCCTTTACCCAATATTAGTTCTACAGGTCAAGTGTGTTGGGGGAAAGTTTTGCCCGAAACAAACAGTCCTGAAGCTATATGGAATTCTTATATTAATTCCAAATTCAACCAAGACTACCAGGACAAAAAATCAAAAGCTTTTCCTCACAATATTATCAAGCAGTTGCAAACCGTCAGTCAGAGTTTAAACACTGCATATCCAGAACAGGATCTGATTGCAAGTAATCAAACCCTCAAAGACCTTACTCAACTTATCGATTATTAAACCTTGACATCCTCACCGCCCTAGCCCTAAAGGATTCCCTTCGGTCAAGGACGGTGATTCCCAAACCTCACGATTTAGGTTTCTGTTTCTTTCTCTTACGAGTTTTTCGCAACTGCCCGTTAACGCTATGGTTATTAGGTCGTACATCCGCTCCACAGACAAGCCAGCGCGGTCTTGGGGGTCTCCCCCATGAGCGACTGGCGCAATCACTGCGAGTCCCGCAGCGAGTATATTTTTCCCAGCATTAATATCTCTGTCGATACTTTTGGTATTGCAGCTAGGGCAATCCCAAATACGAATAGTCAAAGGCATTTTGTCCACTACAAACCCGCAATGGTGACATCGTTTACTGCTAGGGAAAAATCGGTCAATTTTGACCAAGGTTCGCCCATACCATTCACACTTATATTCAAACTGACGAAACATTTCGCCCCAAGCAGCATCGCTGATACTACGAGCCAGCTTGCGGTTACGAACCATATTTCTAACGGCAAGATCTTCAATAGCAATTACGCTATTTGCCTTGACCAAATTGGTTGTCAACTTATGCAGAAAATCGGTACGAGCATCTTTGATTTTGGCGTGTATCTTAGCTACTTCAAGTTGCGCTTTGTGTCGGTTATTCGAGCCTTTGGTTTTCCGACTCAGAACCTTTTGCGCTACTTTCAACTTTTGATACAGCCGATTAAAATGCTTTGGATTAGCTATCTTTTCTCCGTCGCTGGTAGTCAGCAAACTAGAAATACCAACGTCAATCCCAACTTTTTTCTCAGTTGGTGGCAATGGTTGAATAGTTGGATCGTCTACCAACAAAGAAACGAACCATCTACCACTCGGTTCGAGTTTGACCGTGACAGTAGAAGGACTACATCCATCGGGCAAAAGCCTAGCCCAGATTATATTCAATGGTTGTTGGCACTTAGCCAACCAAAGATTACCATCTCGGTATTTAAAAGCCGACTTGGTAAATTCAGCCGAACCACCATTCCGTTTAGCCTTAAACCTCGGATACTTGGCACGTTTACCCCAAAAGTTAGCGAAGGCTTTTTGCAGATGTCTCAAACATTGCTGCAAAGGAACACAGCTAACCTCGTTGAGAAAATCCAAGTCTTCGGTTTTTTTCCAGCCTGTCAGAAGACTAGAGGTTTGTTTATAGTCAACTCGCTCTTGTCTTTTATACCAAGCTTCGGTCTTAGTCGCCAAAGCTTTGTTATAGACCAAACGTACACACCCCATTGTCCGTCGCAAGAGATTTTCTTGCTCGGCGGTGGGGAAAAATCGGTATTTGTAAGCACGTTCAGTCATGCTCACATTCTAATACATTAAATGTCAATATTAAACTAATCGTCCTAAAGAACGGGGTTTCAGACCCATTTATTAAACCATGATGCCCCTAAACATATTAAGTCATTCCATCGTCAAAGAAACAACTATTCAACACGGACAGCTCACGGGTTGCCGTGCGACGACAACACGAACGATAAAGCCTGCGGGAAAATCACAGGCAACGTCCTCCCCGTGTCCTCCCCTGCCCCAAGATTTTCTCTGGGCGGGTAATGGCATCTTTCGCTCAGTAACTAGAACTGAATTTAGGGCGGTGGCTCTCTACCATCAGGTTTTGACCCCAGGATTAATTGAATTAAGCCCTCAGTTTCAATTATTAGTATCTCCAGTACCTAGAGAAAAGGTTAAAGATATTATCGCTGAAATTCTGCGATATCCAGATCTAGAACAACTTTTTTATCTCTATTGGCGTGGTGAACGTTGGGAAGTATTTAAACCAGAACAAGAATGTACCCCTCATAGTTGTGTGTGTTTAGACCCCTATCCCGAACCAGCAGCGATTGAAATCCACAGTCATGGTCATGCCAACGCTTTCTTTTCTAATACCGATAATCAAGAGGAGACTGGATGCCGAATCAGCACTGTTTTCGGCAGAACTAATCGACAGCTAGAAGTGACAAGTCGGGTTTGCATCCACGGACTCTTCCTCAATATCGACTCAAATCGAATTTATCAAGATATTAATCATTATTGTCATCATGTCACTGATTTTTGATCCATTACAACTAAATTTGACGGATCTTTCTATCCTAAATGCCAAGCCAATTTACTTTAACTATAATTCAGTACGCATTTATCTAGTTGGTTGTGGGGGAACGGGAAGTTTTCTCGCTCCTCTTTTGTGTCGTATAGCTAACTTTCTGGTGGAGATGAGAAAAAGAGTCAATCTAACTTTTGTTGATTTTGACAGTGTTGAAACGAAAAATCTGTGGCGACAAAATTTCTGTAGTGGAGAATTGGGTTTTAACAAGGCACAAGCTCTAGCCATGCGTTATAAAACTATGTTTCCCAAATTAAACATCACAGCGATAGAACAAACAGTCGAGCAATTAATATTCAACGGAGTAATTCCTACTATTGTCATTGGTTGTGTAGACAATACTAATGCTAGACAACAAATTGAAGAACTATTGATCGATCATGTTAGTTTAATCAG
>JBDKJC010000691.1:0-3016 GCA_039796815.1 Cyanobacteriota bacterium
AAAATCGATTCTGTTAGTTGGGGATAGAAACGTCGTTCATCTAAAAAGTTACTAACAATACTCGTATCGAGTAGATACATTAATTTTCCTGGTCACTCGTTCCCTGGCGATGATCGCCAGGGCTTGCGAGTGACCGCCGAACGCGGTCAGAAGATGTGTTCAATAATCGTTCTGTTTCTTCTAGATCTATAGATCTAGAACGTTCTATTTCTGATTGTGTCAAAGACCAAAATTCACCACCAAACTTACCCGCAATATTTGCTAGAGGGTTTTGGTTTGACAGTTTTGTGTTTAACTTTTGATGAGAATCTTTGTTGGTCGTCATATTAGTCTCAATACCTTTGTTTATATTTTAGCTGTCTGAGCAATTCATCTGGCATCTGTAACGCCAAGAATGTTTAAGGTTTTGGTTTGATCTCCCTCAAAGCCATTAATGCGATTTCAATGGCTACAAGCTGGGTAACTACTTCTACTGTACCTGCACTCGTTTTGTAGCGGTTTACCCAACGAGCAATCTGATTTAGATTATTGCCGATCTTGGCGATTTGCCGAGTGCGTTCTATCTGGATAGCGCGATCGCCCACATTAGTAACTCTGACCCGTTCCTTTGTAGTATGTTATTGCTCAAATAGTATGTCAATTTTATATGTTTGTGTTGACCCAGGAGGGAGTCAAACCAAAATTATTTATCAACTGCCAAGAGATGAAAAGCCGCGATATCTTTTGATGGCTCCATTCGTGGAAGAGATATCAGAGGGTAATTTGCAGCGTTATCTGGATAAAGAATCGAAGATGTCTAATCCCGCTGCGATTAGACAAGCTTATTTAGAGGTGAATCAAAGAACATTTGTAGTCGGCTATTTGGCCTCTAAGTTCGACCCTGAAGACCGATTGCCCGAAATAAAATATGAAAATGCTCTGTATAAGGCTTTAGCTGCGGTGGGGGTAATTGCCGAGCTTAATGGTCTTAAGTCTAAGAAAATCTCATTACAGTTAGCCGTTTTGCTTCCCTGGAATGAGTATGAAGACCGCTCGAAATTTTATCAGAAATTGAAGGAATATTTGGATGACTTTGTTTTTCGAGGTCAATCCTATTCGGTTAAGCTGGATAAATTTATCTGTCGTCCTGAAGGCGGTGGGTTAGCGGCTATCCATACCAAAAAACAAGGAAAAGAGTGGCAGCAAAATTCTAAACTGGGTATTTTAATGTTCGGTCATCGTAACATTACAGCTTTGAATTTTGAGTATGGAGACTTGACAGGAGATAGTCCCTTGATTGGATTTTCTAAGTTTCTCGATAATGTGATCGAGCGAACGTCTGGATTAGATCGAGATAGGATAGCGGCAGCTATTTTTCAAGGGTTGGAATCAACGAAAACCAGAGAATATAAAACGGTTCGTTCTGCTAGTCAAACATTTTATCCCTCGTGGTCTGATTTAAATGCAATTCAAACATTAGCTAATGCCAAAGACGAGGATTTACGTCAACAAGAAATAACAGACGTATGTGAAGCGATAGATATTGCCACAGAAGAATATTGGTCTATAGTCAGTAAGTGGTTAAATCGAATGTTTCCCGATGATTTGTCTGAGGTGGTTATTTCAGGCGGAGCATCGAGATTTTTAGAGCCGAGTTTGGAAAGGTATTTTAATTGTCGACATATTTATGAAGAAAATGGTTCATCTTACTATAGCTCTTACATTCGTACAGGAGAATATCAACCTTTAGAAGCAGCTTGGCATTTTACGCCGATGGTTTGGGGAGCTGGATTAACGAAAGAAATTGCCGAAATTCTAGAGCTAGATGGCGGAAAAGAGGCTGAAAACTCGTTGTCTTATCGACTGATTGATGCTTATGGTTTATTCGACCTTCTATTGTCGAAAAGTCAGACCAAAAGCAAGAATTCTTCGAGTAAAAAGATTAAACAGCAGGCTCAAGCGTCATGAACCAGAAAAAGCGAGTTAGTTTAAGTATCCGTTTGCAACCTTATACGGGTACTCTTTTGGCAGAAGTGGTTGAGTGGTTAAATTCTCATGAGAATGACGAGAAGAACAGTTTGATTGCTGATGCTGTAGTTATGGCTTATTTACCCTATGCCAGAGCGAGTAAGGATGCTTCGCCGAGTGAGCTTGAGCGTTGCTGTTGGGAAACGCAGAATATGTTGGATAAACATGGATTTAATTTGCGTCAATCTTTAGTTGATTTTGGTTCGATTGATTTTGATTCTTTTTTTTATTCTTAATCCTTAGAGGAGAAAGTGATTCTAAGGGAACAGGAATTCCTCCCCGCCAATCCTCAGCACCAATCAAAGGTTTAATATAAACTAGAATTTGGTTAGGGTAATCTCGGAAATAGGAAGAGTGTAATTGGCTCTTTTTAACGGTTACTTCGGAGTTAATTGGTATTGATGCTATTTTGCTTTGTTGGTGTCGTTTCTGTCCTTTACGCTCAACTAAGCCAGTAAAACTATTTTCTTGGTGACCTTGAAAGAACAGTACTAAATTTCTTTTTTTAATTATTGCTTCGCAATATGCTCGTTGAAGAACTTGATACAAAACTCGGAGCAGGGAATCGAGAATCACACCCTTCATTATAGGCAGGGTATGGCATGAAAGATTAGACTTTATACTGGGTATGGGTTTGAGCGGTTCTTGATTTTCGTCTTTTTCCCGTATTACAGGCAGGGGTGTGGCACGATGATTGTCTTGCTTGTTATTTGGTTGTTCTGGCTGTAGTGCTTTATGTATGACGGTCGATAACTCGGCTGCCTGTGGTGCGTCAGGAGTCGATAATGTTTCAGAGAAATTATTTAGTTCTTGAGCGGTACTATTATTTGGAGTAGGTAATAAGTCGATTTTTGTAGCTAGTTCCTCTGTGCTGAATCTAATCTACTTTCAAGCAGATCTGTATCGTTATTTTTGGCTGACCAATCGGCTGCATTAAGGAAGTGTTCTAAGCGCGAGCTGTAGGGTGTGTAGTCTTTGTCAAGGAGATATGAGCCTTGTTGGAGGGGTA
>JBDKJC010000692.1:0-3014 GCA_039796815.1 Cyanobacteriota bacterium
CCACTGGCAAAACTATTATCGACAATGGCAGAAATTCTTGGTCGGTTCTAATCGTCAGCTAACTTTAGCAGTGGGTACTGGGGCATCAGGGGCTTTTTGTACTTACCTAGCTGCATCTATTTGGGCGGACACTGATAATCAATGGTTAGCCACAGGCACTATTCTTCAAGGTTTTGTGAGCCTAACTACTCTAATCTGCTTACTGTGGTCTTTACGGGGTAAAAAAGCAAGCTCTCTCGAAGCTAAATTAGACCAGTTACTGATTGATTTAAGCGATCGCGATCGCCTCAAGCGTCTAGTAGCCATTCGACAATTAACCCGTCTCTTAATTAATCATCGTATGTCCGCCGAGCATTACCAGCAATCTATTGAATATTATCGTTTGATGTTATCTGAACCTCAACCAGCAGTAATTAAAGATGCTCTGTTGGAAAGTCTCGAGCTTTTAGGAGCCACCAAAATCTCCGAACCATGTTCACCGATCAAAATTCCCCTTCAATTCAAATATTCTCCTAAACCAGTGTTAGATAATCGTTCCTAGGGAATTACTCAATAATTTCAAATTATTTCAGATTATTTATTGAGAAGCGATCGCTTTATTTAAGCATAAATACCCACAGACAACTTACTATTTAGCTATTTAAGCCATTTGCCAAAATGCACTACTTCCTTTATAACTATAAATATTTGAATATCAATATTCAACATGAATGGAATAGTAAAGCCATTAGTTTTTGGACCTATTAGACATGTACATAAATTATTAACTAACCCCGATTATTTAAACTACAATAAGCTATATTCGCAACTTAAGCACTATCAAAGATATCAAGAATGCAAGGTTAAATTAAAGCAAAAAGAGCTGATAATTCCCGATGCAGCTTCTTTCTTATCGGCATATAAAGAAATTTTCCTCAAACAAATATATAAATTCAAAGCCGATCATACTTCGCCGAAAATATTAGATTTAGGTGCAAATATTGGTTTGAGTATCATCTTTTTTCAAGAGCTATATCCCAATGCAGAAATAATAGCATTAGAAGCAGATCCCCAAATATTTAGATACTTACAAAGCAATATTAATAGTCAAGACTACCCCAACGTTACACTGATCGACAAAGCAGTTTGGTACGAAAATTCTTGGCTCAATTTTGCTTCTGAGGGAGCAGATAGTGGTCAGATTGATTGTGCTAGTAGTAATCACAATTACAAGACGGTGCAAGTTGAAGCCGTTGATATTGCTGAATTACTATCAAACCAGGCATTTGACTTTATTAAAATGGATATTGAAGGGGCAGAAGAGTCTGTGCTTCCTCGATGCCAGGGTTTACTCGATTCAGTCAATCACTTATTTATCGAATATCATTCTAAAGTTGGACAAAAGCAAAACTTGAACGAGATTTTAAATTTTTTGTCTCAAGAAGGGTTTCGGCTATATATAGAAAATTTGTTTGAAAAACCAACTCCTTTTCTGGGTTTAGATCCATATGCGGGATTTGATTTTCAAATTAATATTTATGCCTGGAAAGAGAAGACGAATATTCTCGCAGCTTAGAGCTTAGAGCTTAGAGCTTAGAGCTACGAACTAGTTCATTTGAAAGAAGCTAATTCACATCAGACGTATTGTATGTATAGTTATAAGTATTATTAAGTTTAATTAAGCAATATCAGAATGAATATTAAATCTTCAATCGAGCCGATCGCCAATTGGTTTAATAGTTTAGGCACTCCAGAACCTATAGTTCATTGGGGACATCCTTTGATGATGGGTATTGTCGTCTTTGCCATGGGTAGCGCAGCAGCCTGGGCAGGATGGCGTGGTAGAATTTTGACAACTACAAATACGGAAGTAGCAATTAAAAATAAAGCCGATCATCGCAAAATTGCTCCTTTAATGTACCTCTTTTTGCTTTTAGGCTCTATCGGCGGGGTAATGTCTTTAGTGATGCAAGGACAGCCTATTTTAGAAAGTCCTCACTTTGTCACAGGTGCAGTTGTCATCTCGTTACTGACGATTAATGCCGTCATTGCAGCTACAGGTTTTATCGGCAATAAAGCAACTGCTAGAACAGTACATGCTTATGTGGGTAGTACTGCCTTATTAATTCTTGTCGCTCACGCTATCTTGGGTTTGAAGTTAGGTTTATCTATTTAGCTGATGATAAAATCCATGCCAGGGCTTGTAGCTTAGAGCTTAGAGCTTAGAGCTACCCTAACCGTTTAAACTTCCCAACCCGACCTGAAATTATGATTAAGAAGCGATCGCCACTGGTTTACCTGTAATATATCCCTGAGCATAGTCGATGCTAATTTGAGCAATATGTTCGAGAATTTGATCGGTTTCGACAAACTCGGCAATGGTTTTGATGCCCATTAAATGTGCGACTTCATTAATAGAAGTAACGATCGCGCGATCGTATTCTTCATTGGGAATAGCCTTGACTAGACTACCGTCAATCTTGAGATAGTCGATGGGTAAATTCTTCAAATAGGAAAAGGAAGACAGTCCACTACCAAAATCATCCAGAGCAAATTTCACGCCTAATTCTTTCATCGTCAGCATAAATTTTTGGGCGTGGTTCATCTGGGCAATTGCTGCGGTTTCCGTAATTTCAAAACACAGACAGTCTCCAGGGACTTTTGACTGTCTAATTAGATCGAGAGCGAAAGTAGTAAATCGCTCGTCATTAATACTTGCTCCAGATAAGTTAATCGAAATTAAAACATTTTTAGCAGCAAAATACTGCTGGTAAGACTCAAGAGCTGCTGACAATACCCAGCGATCGACAATAGTAATTACGCCATAGCGTTCGGCTACGGGAATAAATTCTTCGGGAGCTATTAAATTTCCCTCTCGATCTTTGAGACGGAGCAGTAATTCATAGTGTTCGCGCTGTTCATGGTACTCTTTCATCGGCTTAATTAACTGTTTTACCAAATAAAAACGGTTTTCCTTAATTGCTTGGGAGACATTGGCCACATGACTCATTTGAGTTTGTTGGAGATCGAGCTGT
>JBDKJC010000693.1:0-3014 GCA_039796815.1 Cyanobacteriota bacterium
CTAAATAATCGTCTTGAAGAAATTTTACAACAGCTATAGCGCTACGCGCTAGGGAAAAGCGAAGCAGCGGACGCGACCCTAAAGGGTACACCTTCGGATAAGCTAATCCTTTAGGGCGGTCTTGGCGATCGCCAGTCGATCTACTGTAGGATATTCAGTTAGAAAGGCTTCATAGATAGGGGCGACTGTATCTGCATCGGTTCTCTGTAACAAAAATTCGGCAACCAGTATGGAGTATGGGTCTGAGGTTCTGCGCCAGGAATAGTCTCTTAAGTTACACTTTGCCCAGGTTAAAAGGCGATCGCGAAACCATTGAATATTTTCCTCTTCAGTTGTCATAATTTTATGGTGGTCGAAAATGAACTAAATGACTCTAGAGAGAGCGATAATTCTTCTCCTTCTAAAACTTTCGGCTGCATCGAACACAAATCTTCTAAAACTGGTGTGACATCTTGAAACTTATAGTATTCAGTCAGTTTGCCGATGCGATAGTTTTTCTCCTTATAGCGATGTTTGAAGTAAAGTTCGACATTACCTCTATGCTGCCAAGTACCCAGGACATCAATATTTATGTCTGAATAGTGTTGTTTTAAATCTCTCTCGATCTCCAGGAGGCGTTGCGAAGCGGTACTCTTTAGGGTAGGCTTATCGCATATCCGTCTACTGGTTACGCCTATCTTGTGTAAAGTTAACCCATCGCACTTTATTAATTAAGAACAATTCGGGCGGTTAACATCTGGAGGTTTCCTTCAGATTACGCCCTCAAAAAATACTAAATAGATATATAGTAAATTTGAATTAATGAGGTAACAATCTATACATGGTCGGATTTTTTCTACCTAGCTATTTAATTTGATTATCGAGTTCTTAACTAAAAAATATGTTACTGTTTCGGAACATTTATTTATTTAATTCGTAATTTTCAATGACAGGAAATGAGGGAAAATTAATCAGTGTTATTATTCCGACTTATAACCGCAGTGATTTAATCTTCAGAGCGATTTCTTCAGTCATAGCTCAGTCATACTCCAACGTAGAAATAATTGTCGTGGATGATGCTTCTCAAGAAGACATTGCGGGAGTAATAGAGGGAATCAATGATTGTCGGCTCAAATATATTCGGCATCCCCATAATCTTGGTGGCTCAGAGTCCAGAAATACAGGAATTAAATCTGCTGTAGGAGAGTTTATCGCTTTTTTAGATTCTGATGATGTATGGTTGCCTCATAAACTACAAAGCCAGTTAGATGCCGTCGAGCAGCTAGCACCTCCGTATAATCTTGTCTGTTACAGCAAGTTCCAATTACATCCTAATGTATTTTATGCTCAATCAATTTTTCCCTCTCAAGGAAAAAAAATGCAGGAAACGATTCCCAACTACTTATGGATATCTAGAGGAGAAATGCTGACGAGTACGCTCTTAATTTCTCGCGAGTTAGCCCTCAAAACTCTGTTTCAACCAGGACTGATCAAACATCAAGATTTAGACTTTGTAATTAGGTTAGAACAACAGGGAGCGAGATTCATTTTTGTACCTCAAGTTTTGACTATTTGGCATAATGAACCGAGAAGCGATCGCACTTCAAAAATTAAAGACTATCAACTTTCTTTGAACTGGATTAATACTTATCAAGACCAGATCTGCGATCGAGCAATTCAAGGATTTATTTTGAAGGAAGTTGCCCCAAAAATGCTATTGGATTCTGAAAATAAACCACAAGCAATTAAAATACTAGTAGCAGGATTACGGGATCGACTTATTCCTCTAAACTACTTTTTATTTTTATTTATTAAACAAGCGATGCCTCGAAAATATCAATTACTTTTAAAAACTTTATTTCAAAAGGCCAAGTTAATTAGTAATACTTAGCAGAATAATATCTCATAAATCTCAAAATTATTAGATAATCATGATTATGGAGAAAATTGAATAAATTAAATGCAAAAGAATTTAATTAATGACAATGCCAATGGTTTTATCAGTCGAAAAAATGACAAAGTAATCTTCTTATTTATCGGTCTAGCTCTATGGTTTGTTTCACCAATTTTAGGTATTTTTGCACTGCTCTATTTCATACACCTCAATAAGAAAGATAATAGTCGACTTAATCTACTGCTTATTTTACTAGTAGTTATCACTCTGACGGTTTTTGTCTCTTCTGTCGATATCATTTCTGATTTAGCAGTTTATGTTGATAACTATGAAAAACTGGGAAAAGAAACTCCTTTTGAGATCTCTGGAGGAGGTGGATTTGAGTTTGTCATGTGGTTATTGAGCTATCCAATTTATTTATTTTCTGGAGGCTCTAAATATGCCTTTGTTTTCTTTTGGTCATTAGCCATTAATTTAGCAACTTTTTTTGTAATTGTTAAAGCATTTTCTCCCAAAAACTATGCATTATTAGCTTTATTTATTGTTACTACACCTAATTTTATTGGTTATCAAGCATTTTTATTAAGACAATATATTGCCACGGTAATTTTTTTAATCGCTTTAATTTTTACTAATAAAAAAGCCTGGATGTGGGGATTATATTTGCTAAGTATATTAACTCATATTGGTAATATTCTTTACCTACCAATCTTGCTATTGTATAATAAAGTTAAACTTTTAGAGTCTAAAGTAACAGTATTTTTTATAGTATTATTTGGTATAACGGCAGCTTTTAGTACTTCGATTGTCTTCGATTTATCTTCTTTTATAGCTAAATTTTTACCCTCTCCATATTCTTCAATCATCTTAATCAAAACTTACCGTTATGGTAGACAGCAAGTTCAATCTGAGGATTTAGGTATTGCTTTTGTCGAACAAGTTATCGTTTTCTTAATTATTATCTTTTTAGTAAATAATAAAATAGTTAAAAATCCTCAAGAAAAAATACTTAAATTTTTATATCCGATCTTTTTAGCAATTATGCTGATGGGACGCAATATCTTCTTATTTTCCAACAGATTTGCTTTTATCTTCTTCCCGTTTGGCGGGTTATTCTACTACTTTATAATTGAGCATAAAT